>DUGT01000076.1:31467-34218 GCA_013331275.1 Methanosarcina sp.
TTTTAAAAAGATATAAAAATCAAAATTATATCTCGTTATAAAGCTTTCTCAGCATAAGCGCGTCTTCTTCAAGAATAGGGCTCTCAAGTATTACCCTTCCTTGAGCTTTGAATTCTTTTAAGGCCTTCATAAGTTCGGGATAATTTAAGTCAGATTCTTTTAAAGTTAGGTGTCTTTTTTCTCCGTTCGTGCCGTATTCGACTCCTGAGATATGCATGTGCATATTCGAAAGCCCTTGTTTTCCAAGGCTTTCCTCCACTCTTGATAGAATTTCCGTAAACTCGAAGTAAGAGTTTTCTTTACCTTCTCTTGCGTGCAGATGGCAAAAATCAAGGCAGGGCATAACGCCTTCAATTTCAGCACTCAATGCAAGCACTTCTTCAAGCGTTCCAAACTGCGTACGCTTACCCATAGTTTCAGGGCGCAGGACTGCCTGGATTCCTTCGTCCCTGAGTTGTCCGGTAAGCTCTTTCAGGGCTTTTGATATATTCTCAAAGGTGTGCTTTTTGGTACTTTTCTGGTAAAATCCGGCATGCAGTACAATCGATTCGGCTCCGCAGAGGCTGCCTACTTTTGCGGCCTCGTAAATCCTTTCCAGGCTGGCTTTTAATTTTTCTTCTTCATAAGAATTCAGGTTGATGTAATAGGGAGCATGGACACTCAGGGCTACTTCTTCTTTATTTGCAGTTTCCAGGACGTTCTTCGCTCCTTTTTCGCCCATGCGCACTCCCTGGACAAACTCAAGCTCCATACAATCAAGGCCAAGTTCCCTGATCCGTTTGATTCCTGATATACTGCTTGTTCCTTTTGTACTTCTCGGAATTCCTCCGGTTCCGAAAAGCAGATCTTTCGAGGCCATTTTTAACTATCCTATCAGAAAATTCCCACAAAGTCCTTTAGCTGCTTTGCCCTTTCAGGAGACAGCTTTTCGGTAACAACTGCAACCAGCTCTTCAAGGTCTTCGTCCAGTGACTGAACATCCTCCTTTCCTTCAAGGGCAAGCCCTACAAGATAATCAAGTTCTTCGGGGTTTAGCCTCTCCAGTCTTTTTCTAAAATCTTCAGAGGATTCTGCAAACTTATGTGAGACCGGTCGCAGAATAAAGGGGAACTGGTGTCCTGCTTCTCTGGAAGTTATACTTCCTCTGGCTTCAGGAGCAAGCTTGTTAAAAATCTCAATGTCCTTCTGTGTAAATTCTCTGGGCATATTATCACTTCATAGTTCTGTCCTGACTTATAGCTAATTTAATATAATCGTAATGGAGAGTCTAGCTGTTTAATAGTAGTAAATACTTGGTGCTCAGTTCTTAGTGCTCAGTTCTTAGTGCTCAGTTCTTAGTGCTCAGTTCTTAGTGCTCAGTTCTTAGTGCTCAGTTCTTAGTGTTACAATGTTTAATGTTCTTTTTCAGTTTACCATGCCTGTCAATCTCTCCGTTTGCAATCCTTGTCGAGGAGATCGGGCTTCCATCTTCAGCCATTACATATTCAACGTATTCAATTTTAAGGGGCTTCTTTCCTTTTTCTTCCCTGATACTGTTCATCTTGAGGGCGACCGGATAAGTCTCAGGAGAGACAATTATGTAATCGAAGTCCTCTTCGAGAGCAGGGCCATAAGGATCATTCAACTTTGTAATCTCATATCTGTCATCCGGAATTCCCATTTCTTTTATGTACTGCAGCAGCAAAGTTCTCCTTTTCTCATAATTATCGACGCTGTGACTTTTGCTTAGCATCTCGTCCGAGGTAAGCCCTATGTGGACTTTTCCATCCTTTGCTATCTCAAATGCTTTTTCAATCAGTTTGGCGTGACCGTCATGAAAGTACTGAAACGTACCGCCGACTGCGACCTTTGGCATGATTGGTGATAATCTACCAAGTAAAAAGAATTTTTGGTTTTTTTCCGGTATTTTGGGAATTTTTACTCACTCTCTTTCTTTTCCTTCTTTTTTCTACTTTTCTTCTTTTGTCTTCTTTTTTCTTTTCTTCTCTTTTTCCTCTCTTTTCTCTTCTCATTTTCTTCTCATTTAAGGCTCAATTATTTTTTGTAAGATTCCTTATTTTTCAATAATATCAGGTAAAAATATCTATTTTGCAAAAAAAATTGTTTAACGCCGTTTAAATTTCATTTAATAGAATTTATGCCCGTAATTTTAATTATAGTACTTTTTAGTTATGTAATAAGGAAAAATACCCTATTAGAATTTCAACACATGATTAGTATTTATATATTTATTCAATTTGCAAAAAAAGATCACATAAAGTACTAATTTATCAATAGTATATAGCATTAATTAAGCTTTTATTAAATTATATGTTCATCTACATTTTGTGCTGTTACTTAAAGGTATTAGGTGTAATTTTTTGATTGAAGAAGCCATTTTAAACTATCTTTTCGCTTTTAACGCCTTTCCATCAGTTTTGATAAAACCTCGTTTCTTCTTTTTTCTTCTTTTTTCTTTTCTTTTCTTTTCTCTTCTTTTCTCTTCTTTTTCCTCTGTTTTCGTTAGTTTTTTTAAATGTTAGTGCTAGAAAAAATCTTCTTCTTTTTTCCTCTATTTGCCAGGTTTCCCGGAAATATAACCGTGTTTCAGAGACGGTGTAAAACACTTTCACCTCGCTTCCTCTAGTTATTTATACCTCCAAAACTATTGTGGAGCAACTGTTATGCACCTTATACAAACATGTGCATCTTAGGAGAATCTGTAATGAGCGAAATAGCACTCGAAGAGCTGCCCGGAGTTGGCCCTGCAAC
>DUGT01000172.1:0-175 GCA_013331275.1 Methanosarcina sp.
TCAACGGTCTTGGGTTTTTCAGTTAAATCATACTCCGGCAGGTTGTTTAAAAACGTTCCGAAGTTCTTCATATACACCTTATCTCGTTTGCAGTCATCAACATACCTCTGTATCGTCCGCACAAGCTGATCTCTTGTCTTGTCTTTCAGCAGCCGTGCTATCTTCCCCCTGTCGG
>DUGT01000172.1:359-4785 GCA_013331275.1 Methanosarcina sp.
GCTCTTCCCTTGCCATGAACACATTCTTTGCCATGTTGTAAATGGCATCCACCTGCGATTCATAGTATATGTCAGGCGCATTGTCGGGGATTGTTTTCAACACCGTATGCAGGTACTCCCGAAATTCGGTCTTGTCGCTTTTCTTTGCCATATCAGAAGTTTATCAGGTTCTTTTCAAATTCACTTTCCGAAATTCCCCGAAGTATCGTAGAGAATATCACATCTTTTACCCTGTCATACAAGTCTCTGAACTCGTGCTCGTCCATGCTCGAAAAGGAAACGGACTTCGGCACATCCACCCATTCCTTTAGTCGGAATGAAAACACCTTGTCGCAATGCCCGGCGGCTACTTCGAGAGACTTTCTGAATACCTCCTTGTTCCCGTGAAAGAACTCCACCTGCTTCTCGTTAAGGTATTCCCAGGTGCAGTTAATCAATGCGAAGTACAGATTGTGAAACCGGATATTCCTCGGCTGTTTTATCTCCGCTTGATACTCCTCTCCGATTTTCAGCTTCTTCTTTTCGTCATGGTCGGCATCGTACATCGGCACGAGACCTCTCGTCGTGTTAAGCAGGTTTAGCTTCATACCTTCTGTACTATTAAATCGTTTATACCTTTCCAGACCTTAATCTTGCCGTCAACATACAGCTTGTTTAAGGCATCCCTAAGAGGCTCTTCTCCTATATCGGAACACTTGTTCCATATCTCGATAAAAGGGGCGCAAATCGGCTCTATATTAGCTTCTCTGCGCCCTCTCTCTATCGTGTCGATTGTGGAAAGAATCCTATCCAACTGCATGTTTCCGTATCAGCTTAACCGTGTTCTTATCGGTTCTTACAAAAGCACAGTTCGAGAAGTTGCTTATACCGATATTCCTGTATTGCATGGCTTCCCTCCTGAATACTTTTACCCAGTAGCTATCGTTGTTTTCTTTCATGGCATCAGTATCGAAGATTAACCTTGTCCGCTCTCCTGAAATTGTAAATATCTTCAATAATGAATTTATACTGCTCAACCTTTCCGCAATCCTCCAATTTTGGAGCACCTACAGCACCCAGCTTTCTAATAAACTCATCATGGCTGAAGTTTTTGTTTTGAAACAGGGAAATCATTGTCTGAACAAATATGGATCTATTGTAACCCTTATAAAAAGGTTTAATCTGGATTATCTGCTGGGCATATTTGTGTGATTTGGCTAAGTCTGGAATGGTTAAATATCCATGTTCAAAAAACTTTGATTTTACACGCTTGCCATTAATATACTCCTGTTTGGCGCCAGTGCGCACAGTTAAAAGTTTCTCGCAGGAAAGAAAAGAAAAGTGATCTTTGTATTCGGTCATAAACTCCCTGAACTTTATATATTCAGTATAACCAAGCGCACAATAGCTATCCAAATGTTCGGATTTTTTCCATTTAGACATGTTCTCATTGAGAATTTTTGCCTCACGCAACCCATAACCCCGCACAATTTTGTAATTGACTGGTGATTTTGCGTTCTTTGCAGCCTGCAACCTGTTCTGCCCGTCGATGACCTCGTAATGTTCATTGACAATTAGGTCAACCTGCAACATCCCGTACTTTCTGATTGACCCCTCCAGTCTTTTTACGTGAACCATGCTTAATGGCCTATTTCCATTTAATTTTTTAAACAAATCGTAATCTGTTGTTTGATAGGTCTGATTGACCGATACAATTGATGAATTTAACATACTAATAAAGTTTTTGAAATTAATAAAATATTGAACTAATTTATATTTAAATCTGTGTGAGTACTTATCGCTGCTCTCACCTCTTCCGCTACCTCTTTTTTGTAAATTACCCATATCTCTACATTTTCAGGTATTAGGTGTATATTATCCATTACCTGCTGTTTCGTTCCTGTTGTTATATCGTGGAATCTTCTATAGTGTGCCGAAAATTTCGTTTTTTCTTTCAACTCTCTTTCACGTTCAATTTCACGCTTTATCCTTTCGTCGTTTTCTTTTCGCTTCTGTTCTGGGTCAACCTTTTTCACCGCTTCTTTTATCGGTGTACCGCTTTCCACTTCCTTGATGAACTTCTTTTGGGTGGGGTTGTCCATTTTGAGAATTGTGCTGGCATCCGAGTAGCTAATTTTTTCAGCACCCGACAAAACAATATTCTTTGTCTCCGTTGGAAGTATATCTACCACTTTGGCAAAATTTGCGCTTCTTGAAATTGTGGCAGGTGAAACCCCATACTCTTTTGCTAAATTCTCGTTGGTTTTGGCTGGATCTGAAACAAAGTTGTCAGATTGATAACTTTGTTTTTCCGCATTTTTATTCCCAATTGGAGCACCCTGTATCTTCTTCTCTGTCTCATACCTCTTACCCCTCAAATAAGCTATCTGATTGGGGTTAAGATTACGCCTGCCTAACTGGTTGCTTATAATCCAGTTTAAAGCGTGCTCACGGCTCTCAAAATCTTTCTGGACTGTTTCATATGGTAGCCCGTGTTCCGTTGCAATACGGTAACGGTTATGTCCGTCAATCAATGTATCACCCCACACTACTAATTTATCTCGTATTCCATCTTTTAGAATACTTTCCTCCAACCTGCTAAACTCATCTTCGGTCAGCGGTGGAATTAATGTTCTGAATTGTTCGTCAATAATCATTTTTCTACTTAGGTTTAATTTTAATCAATTTAGACATGCGATTCCAGATAAGAGTATATTCATCATTCTCATATATCTCATTCCACTTGGTCGCACTTACAAATTTCATCTTATATAATTCTATTAATTCGTGCTTCATATTTTAGGTTTTAAAAAGGGAGCCGCAATATGCAGCCCCCAACCAATAGCTTAAATCAGAATGGCAGTCCGTCTCCGCTGTCAGAATCGGGAATATCTTCCTGTCTTTTTTCAAACTTGTATTCCTTGCCGCTGCCGACAAACACTTTTTTCGCCTTGTTCTGCCGCTCCTCTTTGGTCTGCGACATATACAACATGTGTGTTTCTCCGTACTGTCCTGTCTCTCTGCGTTCGTCAAGCACAAGGTTCACATACTTCTTGCCGTTCTTGGCTTCTACAATTTCACTTTTCGGAATATCCGATAAACATACGCTTACTGTAATCATGCTTCTTAATTATTTTTGGTTTTAAATATTAATCTAAATCGTCATCTACATCAGAGTATGTATAACCATATTTAGCTCTGATTTTTTGTTCTTTCTTTTTTAATTCATACATTCTAACTACATTTGCCTGCCTCGCAAGACTGCTTTGTGCTGTTGCTGTTTGAACATCAATTTCTTTTCTGTCTAATTTTGCCATCTGGTCACACAGGAACAGAAATAGCGTTTTACTGTTTGTTGGTGTCATAATCTTTTTTATTTATGTTATTAATTACTCTTTCAAGTGCCATAAGGTGAATTGACTCAATAGCCTCTTTCTCTATTTTATTCAAATTTATTGAACCGCCAGCCTTTTTATTTATCTCGTAATGCTGAACTATCAAATCGTTTAAATAAGTAGAATTTATTTCTTCATCTATCATGTCATTGTATGGAGCTATCCTTTTCTCCTCCATGTACCAATATCTATCAAACTCATCTGAATCTTCATCAAGCCCAAGATAGTCTGGAACAACCGTTTTTAACAAAAGTGAATTTCTAAGTTTTCTAATAATACCACTTGACGAATATTTATGCACATCCGATAATTCTCCAACATTAAAAAATGTATGCGATTTAGCCTTTATGCTTAATATTCTCTCTATTTCTGTCTCCACCTTATTAATCCCATCCATTAAATCTAAAATGTCTTTTACCGCATTCATTGAATCTCTTACGGAATATAATCTATCAAGAATTTGTTCGGTTTTTGTTTTCATTTCAACTTTATCCTTTTTATACTTGATTGAGTAATTTCAGTAATCGTAAAATAGTCATTGCCAGGGATTGCCTCTACATTAACGAGCAAGAGTACTCCAAGTTCCTCGTTTTTTAAATGAAATTTATAGTCGTTAAACGGTTGATAGTGTTTCCACCCCAAACACTCAAAAAATTCAATCATGTACATTTCTGGCTCCCCTATGAACTTATCCAAATCGAATAAATCCATACCACTTTCAACGGCCATCATATCTTTCGATTGCAAACATTCTTGTGGCATACTAATCTTGGATGGTGCATCTTCTGTTTTTATATCGGATGTAATTATCACTCCATCGCCATTCCGTATTCTTTCTATTATATTCATTATTTCAATTTTACTCTAATTGAGGGTTTAACTTTCGTCTGTTTCACATACTTGTTATACAGGTTGACATCGTCATTCTTTAACTTCTTGCTATTGAAAACGTCCTTTGTATAGGCATCGACTTTTGAAATGGTGAAGTAATCGTTATCCCATCTGCTGACCCCAAACTGCTCAAACATCTCGATAAGTTGCTGGTTGAAAGT
>DUGT01000038.1:0-2343 GCA_013331275.1 Methanosarcina sp.
AGAGAAGAAAGTCGCTCAGTCCCTGTCGAAGAGGGCGAAGTTTACGATGTAACAATTCAGGATATTGCTCGTCAGGGAGACGGCATCGCACGTATTGAAGGTTTTGTTATCTTTGTCCCAGGCACCAAAGTTGGAGACGAAGTCCGGATTAAAGTCGAAAGGGTTCTTCCCAAGTTTGCATTTGCAAGCGTTGTCGAGTAAATACAGAGAATAACTCATATCAACTTCAATTTAAGTCATTAGGAATGGTTTTCATGTTCAGAGACGAAAGTAGCTCTGTTCCTGTTGAAGAAGGCGAAGTTTACGATGTAACTATCCAGGATATCGCTCGTCAGGGAGATGGCATTGCTCGTATTGAAGGTTTTGTTATCTTTGTCCCAGGCACCAAAGTTGGCGATAATGTCCGGATTAAAATCGAAAGGGTTCTTCCCAAATACGGTTTCGCCAGCCTCGTTGAATAAGCAGGATCATTTCAAACGAGAAAAACCGAGACTGAAAAATGATATTTATATCTAATTCTTCAGTCTCTTTTCCATTCATACACATTAATTACTCTCCGGATACTTTATTACCGGAATTATTTTTCTTATAATTCGCATTTTACTTTCGGCACTTTTACCCGGTTATTTACTTTTCAGCTTATTTTGATATGGTTGTTTTTCTCAGTTTACTTTGATAGGATTTATTTTTCGCTTATTTTTTAGTATGTAGTTTATGCTTTAGTTATTTGTCCACGGCGTCTGATAGTGAACATTCGATGCTGTTAAATAATAGATATTCAATCATACTTTGGAAATTCAATTAACAAAATTTTTGTAAATGCTTTGCAGAACAAGTATTTGCTTTATATCTATAACCGGGAGAGTAGCCCGGAGTGATTTCTAATGGTTAGTTTTATCAAGTACCACCCCAGGTCCAATACTTACGTTATTGAAAAACGAGCTTTTCTTTATGAGGATCTTACTCTGGATGGCAACGTAATTGTCGGGCAGGAAGTGAAGTTTTGGAAGAACCTCACAGTAACTGGCAGGCTTGAACTCGGAAAAGGTTCGGTTGTTAGAGGCAATGTAAAAGCCAGAAGTGCTCTTGTCTGTTCAAGGGCAAAAATTCTGGGTAACATAGAAACAATTTCTGAGCTTGTTCTTCTCGATAAAGCCAAAATAAGCGCCGCAGCCTGCCAGGGAGATATCCGCGTCAGGCCTGGGTGTGTTATTGACTCCGTAAAAGCAGATGGTACGCTTGAGATTGTTGGAAAAGCTCTTGTCAGGAAAGTAGAGCCATTAACGAAAGTGGTTATCCGGGGTGAAGAACAATCGGTTTTTCCAACAAACATTTAACTTTTATTCTCTTTTCCTCAATTCTTTCCCTTTTTTATTCTCTTTTCCTCGGTTCTTTCTCTCTTTTATTCTTTTTCCCTCAGTATTTTTCCTTTTTATTCTCTTTTCCTCAATTCTTTCCCTTTTTTACTCTCTCTTTGTCCCTATTCCTCTTTTTTATTCTCTTTTCATCTCTCTTTCTTATTCTTTGCCTTTAAGACTGTGGATTTACTTATTTTTTTCAAAATAATACTTTACCTAGTACTTTACCTAGTACTTTACCTGTGGAACCTTTCTTCTTCCAGAAGTTTCAAGACACGATCCCTCAAAAGGTTAACCTCGTGACTTGTCCTGGAGCGTGGGCGAGGAAGGTCTACTTTTACAATCTCTTTTATTCTTCCCGGTCTTGCGGTCATGACCACTATCTTATCCGAGAGAACAACTGCTTCATCCACACTATGAGTTACGAAAAGAAAGGTCACGTTTTTTTGTTCCCATATCTTCAGGAGTTCATCCTGGAGGATATTTCTAGTTTGGGCATCCAGGGCTCCAAAAGGCTCGTCCATAAGAAGGACTTCGGGCTCATTTGCAAGGGCTCGTGCAATGGCTGCACGCTGCTGCATACCTCCGGAAAGTTCATATGGATAGCTATTTTTGAACTGCTCCAGGCCAACAAGGTTTATATATTTCTCCACCTGCTTCCTGGCTTCAGCCTTACCAATTCCCTGCATTTCAAGCCCAAAAGTAACGTTATCGATAACTGTTCTCCAGGGAAATAATGAATATTGCTGAAACACCATTCCTCTTTTGGGGTCCGGGCCCGTTATAGGAACTCCATTGAGTGTAATTTCTCCTGAAGTCTGGGTTTCAAGTCCAGCAATTATACGGAGCAGAGTGGTTTTTCCACAGCCAGAGGGGCCCAGAAGGCAGATAAACTCCCCGTCTTCAACATCAAAGCTCACTTCGTGTAGAGCTTCCATACTACCATTATCTTCTTTTTTAGTAAAGATACGTGAAACATTTTTTA
>DUGT01000038.1:2557-2842 GCA_013331275.1 Methanosarcina sp.
GCGTCTACATAATACCTGAAGAAACGGTCAATTAAAAGGCCAACAAATCCGAGCAGCAACATATAGACAAGTACGAAATCCATCCTGTGCATGTAGTAATTGTGCCATATCTCATATCCGAGTCCGCTGTCGCTNNGCTACAAGGCACATCCAGCCTACACCCATAGCGATTCTGATTCCTGCAACAATTGATGGCATAGCTGAGGGAATTGCAATATAACGTATAAGGTCCAGGTTTCGGGTACAACCAAGAACTCTCGCGGCTTCAACATAAACTTTTGGTAC
>DUGT01000038.1:2968-3426 GCA_013331275.1 Methanosarcina sp.
TCAACATAAACTTTTGGTACGTTCTTAAAGCCAGTATATGTATTGATAATGATTGGAAAGACCATACCTGCAAACACAACAAAACCTGCAGCCTGGTGGGTAAGCCCAAACCATATGATAGCAAAGGGAATCCAGGCAATTGGAGGGATAGGACGTAATATCTCTATTATAGGGTCGGCTGCTCTATTTACTTTTTTGAACCATCCCATGGCTATTCCAAGGGGAATTCCGATTACAAAAGCGCCAGCAATACCAATTGAAAAGTTAATTAGGCTTGTGAATATATCTGTAAAAATTAGCCCACTCTTTACAATTGCAGAAAAAGAGATTACCACATCATAAAAACTAGGCAGCTTAAATTTATTCTGTACAATCACGTCTGCTGCAAGCTGCCATATTGCGATTGCAACTATGAGAGATAATGCTTCAATGCCTTTTTCTTCTATTGTTTTTATGAA
>DUGT01000038.1:3668-11370 GCA_013331275.1 Methanosarcina sp.
TCTTTTAGTTCATTCTGTCTTTTAGTTCATTCTATCTTTTAGTTCATTCTATCTTTTAGTTCATTCTATCTTTTAGTTCATTCTATCTTTTAGTTCATTCTGTCTTTTAGTTCATTCTATCTTTTAGTTCATTCTTGTCTTTATTTTTCACTCATGGCTTTGTCATAGAAGCTTGTATCAAAGATTTCTTCCTTAGTCAGGGATTTCGGGATATACCCAAGTGTATACTGAACCTTTGAGTAATTGACAGCTGAATTTTCAATCAAGGCTGGGTTTGTAATCCACTTTCCATCCCATTCCTTAAGGGATTTCTTGACAGTTTCAAGATTCTCTGTAGTCTTATTTGAATAAATCTGGGCAGCTTCATCCACATGTTCCTGGTTATACTCAGTTGCCTTAATATGGGTCTTTACAATCTGTTCCACAATCTCCGGGTGCTCCCTGATAAGTTTTCCACTTACGATAAGTACACAGCAAGAATGGTTTGCTTCCATCTCTCCAGATTGCACTATGGTACGTCCGTTACCTTCTTTTTCTACAACTGCTGGAGAGGGATGAGGTAGGAACACAGCATCAACCTGTTTAGCTGAAATAGCAGTGACGGCATCTCCTGGAGTCATTCCAAGGACTGTCACATCTTTTTGAGGATCAAGCCCGTTTTCCTTGAGCCAGTTTCTGAGCAGGGTATCCTGAATAGTTCCTGGCGGGAAAGTAGCAATCTTAAGACCCTTTAAGTCTTGAGGACTTTCGTATTTGTATTCATTACGAAGAACAAGACTTGAACCATTTATCTGGACAGGTGCAACAATCTTTGCATCAAGTCCCTGGCTGAGAGCTGTAATTACAGGGGCTGCTCCAACATAGGCAACATCCAGATCCCCAGCTAGCATTGCCTGCATTTCAGGGGCTCCTGTAGGAAACTGATATTCGTTAATTTTCGTAATCCCATATGGTGCAAGGTCTGCTTTCCACCATCCTTTTTCAGCCGCAGTCATATATGCAATCTGGTGGGTACTTGGCTGATATCCAATGTTCAGCTCAGTAAGTGTAGAAGTCTCATTAACTCCGCTTTCATTACTTTTATTATCATTAGATGCGCAGCCAGAGACGAAAATTGATGTAACCATTAATAAAACAAGTGCAATTATGCTTAATTTCTTCAAAGTTTCACCTCGATACTCTTAGAACTCGTAATAATCTTATTGATAATTATTCATGTACTGATAATTACTTATGTTGCTGACAATTATTCCTATATTAACAATAGTCCATATACTGATATTGATCCATATAATAGTAACTTTCATAACTTAAAATGGCATCTTAAAATGTCGTTTTTTGGAAGCGTACTCTCCTATTGAAAAATCAACAAATTTCTAATTTTTTGTCAGCTTTCCATAAACTATCCATAAACTCTTTTACAATAAAGTTTATTTTTCTTCAGATAAGAACCCTGGTAAAAATAAAAAATAAATACCTAACGGTGTATTAATATTTTTACACTCCCTATATATAATCTCTCAAAGAAGCCTTGATTATATCCCAAATGTATTAATATATCTGGGTGTATTTTCTCATTAAGGACTAAATTTCCTATGAAATGTAGATTATTTTCCGTTGTAAAAAATTCTTTACGGAATTTAAAAGGTCGAATTTTATGAATGTTGCAGACAAAGTTATCAAATCCGCGTTCGAATCCGATGAGGTTTTCCAAAAAACGCTTTCCACTGTAATAAAAGAGGATCTTAATCTTACTGCAGTGGATTTCGCTAAAAAAGCAAATATCCCTCCGAGTACCCTTTATAAAATCCTGTCAGGGAACCGGGATCCCAATATTAAAACTCTCCGTCAGATCGTGAAAACCATCCGCGATATTAAAGAAACAGACAGTGGAGATTTTATAGCTGTGATTGCAACTCGCTCAGTGCTTGATAACATCGTAGAAACAAAGAAAAAGATAGCTGGTAGGCTGGTGACAATCAGGGAATACTCGGCAACCTCAATGGAAGAAGCCATAATAGCAGCCGTTAACGCTGAAAGGGATGGAGCAAAAGCTCTTGTTTGCGCTCCTATAGTGAGTCCTACAGTTGAAAAGATCCTCAACATTCCAGTAACAACCATGATTCCGAAGAACAGCCTTATAGTTGCTATCGAACTTGCGCTCAAAAAGATGGAGTAAAACTACATCTAGCGCTAGAAGCAAATGCTGCTTCGCTAGAACAAAAAATTTCCTGAAATGAAAAACACTGAATATCTGTCAGCAAAACTCTGAATATCTGTCAGCAAAATTCTGAAAGGCTGTGAACTTAAACCAAATAAATTCTGAAAGACTGCTGACTTAAATCAAGTTTGAATAGTTTTTAAAAATAGAAAAAATCCGCGTTTTGGGGTTAACGCGGAAATTTTAACTCTTATTCTTTTATTTCTGAATTTTTATTTCTGAATTTTTTATCCCTGAGTTTTTTATTTTCCTATCGCTTTATTTTTTGGATTTTATCGAGTTAGTAAGCTCCTTTATCTGCTCAGATAGTTTTTCCATGTTTCCGCCACCTTTTGTAAAATAATAAGCAGCTCCACCAATTATTAACAGGACAATGAGTCCAAGAGCGTAGAACAGTAAGGAAGACTTTTCTTTTACATTGTAGGTTGCGGTTTCTCCTCCAATTTCTACCGTGTAATTTCCTGGTACTTCTTCTGCGTGCTCAAACGTTACAGTAGTGTTGTTCCCAACACCCAGGGAAACATCTTTTGAGTCGCTTACGTTTCCGTTAATAAGCAACTTTACACTTTCATTTCCTGCAGCATTGCCTGTGTTTCCTAGGTTAACTGAGATTGTTGCGTTCTTTCCTGCACTTACCTCTAAAGGATTGATTACCAGGTTTGAGTATTTGAAGGTAGCTTCAAGGTCTTTTACTTTTACGTTTACTTCCTGGTCCTCAAATCCTTCCTTTGTTACGTCCAATTCAAAATTGCCACTTTTATCTGTCTTGTAGGTGATTTTTCCGCTGGAATCTGTTTTACCAATGATGTTTCCGTCAATCGATACGTTTGCACCCTCAATTGGGTCGCCACCGATCGCTTTGACAATATCAATGTTCAGGGTATCTCCAACATAAACTGTCTCAGGTGAAACGGTAATTACCATTTCTTCTTTCGGAGCACTGACGTTAATGTTTTTGTTTGCAGTTTTATAGTCGTCCTTTTCTGCAGTTATCTTGAAGGTACCGGCGTCTTTGGCTGTATATTCAACGGCTCCATTATCATCGGTTTCGCCTATACTACTGTCATTAACCGAAACATTAGCGCCTGCTATAGACTTATTGCCAGCAGTTACTTCAATATTAAACGTATCTCCGGCATAGATCTTATCAGGCACATCTATTTTCAGTGAGCTGCTGTCATTTCCATTACCTCCAGTTTCAACACTCACGAAGGGGTAGAATCTGAGAGTATTGTCATCAGCAGTCTTGAAACTGACATTGCCCATTATTTCAGCGGTCTCATCCTTGTCAAGCCCGATGTCATCACTGTTTTTCATTGTAATGCCACTTTCAGAGACACTGGTGACCTCCATCTCTCCAAAAGTATCTCCATTATTGATTTCGGTGTACTGGTCCGAGAGCTGGAAAAGACCCTGTATGAATACAGCAGAGCTCTCAGCTCCTTGAAAAACCGAACCGATATGAGCAATGATTATGGGCACATCTTCTGCTTTTCCAAGATCAGTTTTATAGACATAGTCCTCGCCCGATTGGAGGAATGCCTCATCTACTACATCGCCATCTTTTTCAAGCTGGACCCTGACAGATTTTCCATTGATATCTACTTCCACAATATTCAAAGAATAACCATCTTCAAGGGTAAGGGCAGAACCCGAATCCATAGACTTTTTGTCGTCGTTGTCGGTAAGGACTTTACAGAGAATATTGTTCGAAAGAAGGCTCACATCATCAACAGATCCGTTAACAGAGTCATCAGTGTATCCGGCAAAGTATTTGTCTGCCATGAAACCAATAACTGTGAAATTGCCCCATTTTTTGTGATCAAAATCAACAGCCTGAGGTGTGGATTTGTAGACTAGTTTATCTGAAGGTATATTCCTGTCTTTAAGCTCTTCCACTGTAAGGTTTTCAGTCCCAATTCCTTCGTCTATGTTGTAATAGAAACCTTCAAAGTTAAGGGGTGTCCAGCTAGGGGGTGAGTTACCATTAATGTCCTTGTCATAGACAGTCCCACGCAGCTCGTATTCACCAGTTTCCGAGGTGTCAAGAATCGGGGCAAAGCGCAGTGTGTTATCATCAGCTACCTGAAGCTGTATTTTGCCCATAAGGTCTACAGTATCTCCCTTATCAAGTCCGACGCTATCATCATTCTCCATCTTTATTTCACTGCTACTTACGGAAGTTACTTTCATTTCCCCAAAGGTATCTCCATTACTGACTTCGGTGTACTGGTCCGAAATTTGGAAGAGACCCTGTATGAATACAGCAGAGCTCTCAGCTCCTTGAAAAACCGAACCGATATGAGCAATGATTATGGGCACATCTTCTGCTTTTCCAAGATCAGTTTTATAGACATAGTCCTCGCCCGATTGGAGGAATGCCTCATCTACTACATCGCCATCTTTTTCAAGCTGGACCCTGACAGATTTTCCATTGATATCCACTTCCACGATATTCAGGGAATATCCTTCTTCGAGAACAAGAGAATCTCCTGCATTTGCTGATTTTTTATCGTCACTGTCTATGAGAATCTTGGAAAGAATACCTTCGGAAATAGGGCTAATTTCATCATCTATAACCGTGGAATTTTCAGTATACCCTGCGAAGTATTTCTCTGCCATGAAGCCGATTATCTGGTACGAACCCCATGCATTGTATTCAAAATCAGTTTTAGTAGGTTTTGTGGAGTACTCAATGTTTTCTGATTTTATGCTTCTATCTATATCCTTAATGGTCATCTCTTCTGAGGATACTCCGGAATCAAGGTCATAATAGAAGCCTGAGTAACTCTGGGCAGTCCATGTGTAAGTTTCTGGCATTCCCTCTTCCCATATTCTGTTCCCAGTTGAATTGTCTGTGGATCCAACGGTTACAGTCCATGTTTTTGTCGATGAATCATAATCGCCGTTGGGGTCACTGATCACTGCTTTGAGGGTATAATTTCCTGCATTGTCTTCTTCAAAGTCATATGAAGAAGAGGTTACACTTTCATCCTTTTTCTTTGATTCGTCACCAACAAGCCATTCAACATTAACATTCTGGTTATCCGTGCTGGAATTGACGTTGAAAGTTTTGGCCACTCCTTTATCGACTGACACAGTTCCTTCGGAGGGGTCAAGATTAACAGATAATCCTCCGGTAGTTGGTATTTTCCATGCCCAGGATTTTGATTCTGCACTGCCATTTTCATTTTCTGCATTCACTTTAATTGTATGCGTACCCTGTGTTGCAGAAGTGTTGGTATATGATGCCTCAGTGACAGACTCATTTTTCTGAACCTGGACATCATCAACATACCATGTCACATTTGAAGTAGGGCTAACAGTTGCAGTAAACTTTCTTGATTCTCCTATGTTATTATTAACCGTTGATGATGAAGGAGTAGATAATGTGATCACCGGTACGTTTGATCCTCCGGTTACGTTCCAGGTTCTACTATCTCCAGTTGACTGAACAGTCGCTTTAACATTGTATGTACCTTGATTAACGGTGTGATTGAGAGTAGAGGTATTCGTTGCACTATCATACGATGTTTGGGAAACAGTGCTTCCGTCAACCTGCCAGTCAATGCTTGCTGACTCGTTTGTTTGAATGCTAAAATCTTGAGTCTGGCCGACTATCTTATTGACAGTCGCATTATCTCCAGGCACTGCTGCTATTATGCTCGGGGCTGCAGCTGCAGTTCCGCAAAATAGACCTAGCACCAGAATTGCTGTAAATATCTGTAAACTAGTTTTTTTCATATTCTATCCTTCTGAACCTTGTGCATAAATTATTATGAGTTTAGTCAGTTTATTCTGACATTTGATCTATTTTTGTAAACTTTCGGGCTTAAACCAAGAGTTTTTTATTTTTCATCTTTCTAATCCAGGCTTCTGTTTCACGGGGGTAATTTACTTTTAATCAAGTGGATCTATCAACAGTTTTAGCTTTTAACTGCTGGTATCCTCTTTGCTCTATAGTTATAAGCTTGCATTCCGGGGATTCGAGTACAATGCCTGCTTCATACTTTGTACATTCTCCTATAACGACTAAGTTACATATATTTTGTACTTTTTTNNAGTTTTAGCTTTTAACTGCTGGTATCCTCTTTGCTCTATAGTTATAAGCTTGCATTCCGGGGATTCGAGTACAATGCCTGCTTCATACTTTGTACATTCTCCTATAACGACTAAGTTACATATATTTTGTACTTTTTTGATCTTTTGCGGGTCAATTGTAATAAGAAGTTCAAAGTCTCCACCTGTGTAAAGGGCAAACTCCCTCAGTTTATCCGGGTTTAAAGCAAATTCATGGACCTCCTTGAGGATAGGAAGGGCACTTTCTCTGATCCTGAAGCCTACATGACTCTGCCTGGAGAGATCATAAAGAGACATCGCAAGGCCGTCACTTGTATCCATCATGGATGTGACTGCTCCTGACTCTGCAAGTATCCTTGCTTCTTTCGTGCGCGGGACAGGTTCAAAAAGTGCTTTTAGAATGTTTTCACTTACTTGTTTTCTTGATTGAAGGGCTTCCAGAGCTACTCCGGCTGATCCTGTATATCCAGTGACACAGACAAGATCACCCGGTCTCGCTCCGCGCCGAAGAAGGAGCTGACTTTTTTTTACCCTGCCAAGTGCCGTTCCTGTAATTGTCAGTTCTGCATGTGTATCAAGATCGCCTCCGATTACCGCAGTTCCGCAGAATTCGGCACATGCCTGCATACCTTTTGCAAGGGATACAACAAAAGCAGTTTCGGTGTCAGCCGGCATTCCAATTGCCATAACAAGTCCTGTGGGCTCTGCACCCATGGCTGCGATGTCACTGAGATTTACGGCTGCTGACATCCAGCCTATTTGCCAGGGTGTCATTTCTTCCGGGAAGTCAGTAGTCCTGTGCAGCATATCAGTAGTAACAACCAGGCAGTCTTCACCTTTCAGGTCAAGGACGGCGCAGTCATCCGAACCTGCGCCTATAAGGATTCCTTCATGTTCTTTATCCCTGCCATCAGATGTTTTGAAAATCTCCGATAAAATGGAGATTAGAGCGCGCTCTCCAACTGAAGATACTTTTGTGTTTTTCATGGTCTTTTTTGAAAATGCTAATTTTTGTGTTCTTTTCTATAAATAAACGCATTATGTGAGCCAAAAAACACTGAGTTCCTCTCCTTTATTTAATTTGTGTAACCTGTAAAGTCACACAAAAGTTACAACAGTCTTCTCAGAATCATTTTCAGCATTGGATGAAGTCTTTTTCTAAAAATTCTACTTCTTTCCACTAGCATTGATTAACAAATTTTCTTAAGTAAATTTCTTAAGGGCTTCACATTTTCATTTTATCTCTAGGAATGTATAAGACTTTTGTAAACTTCAAATTCATTTGAACTTAAAGCATGGTTTTCTGTAGGCCTCTAAAAGAGAAATGTTTTACACTTTTTCACGTTTCAGACAAAAAAGAAAAGCACAAGAAGAAAAAACAAGCTCATATCAGTACAAGCT
>DUGT01000038.1:11534-16920 GCA_013331275.1 Methanosarcina sp.
AGCTCATATCAGTACAAGCTCATGTCGGTACAAGCTCATATCAATAAACATCAGATAAGATAAACATTAGACTCTGGACTCTGTCAGGTTCGGTCATACAGAGCCAGAGATTATTTCTTCTCCGCTTTCTTTTGTTCTTATCCTCACATTTTTCAGAAACCTTTTTGCAATTTTACCGAGTTCATATAGTTCTTCCCTTTCCAGAGTCTGCAGCTCTCTTAAATTTCCCTGCAAACTATGTTCCGGAATCCCCTGCTGCAGTACATAGGTAAGTTCCTCGTTCTTCATATGTTTCGAGATCCAGGCAGCTATGCTGGTAATTTCTTCCTTTCTTCCTATGAAATCTCTAATTAACGTCGTCCGAAGCTCCAGTTCCAAGTCACAGGAGTCTGCAATTTCAAGTGTTTTTATTATAGATGCAGTAACCTGTTCAGGCTTTTTTTTCGCTGATTCATATTCTTCGAAGCCCGTAATTTTACCATAAAGTTCGGGATCATCTGGAGGAGCTTTTATATCGATAAAAAATTTATCAACCAGCTTTCGTTTAACCATTTCGCTTGCTGTTTCAGGATAGTAGCCGTTTGTATGAACCCCAATTGAAAGCCCCATTTCTCTTGCAAACTCTGCAAGAGGAATAATTGCTTTCTGCATCAAAGGTTCCCCTCCTGAAAATACAACTGCACTCACAAAGGGTTTTGATTCTTTAATCTGCTCTTGCACGAATTCCAACTTTACAAGGTTAAGTCCCTGGAGGTAGGGATGGTTCTGGCAGTAAGGGCAGCGAAGTGGGCATCCCCTAAAAAAGATAGTAACTGCAGCCCTACCTCTCCAGTCTACGGTCGAAAGAGGGACAGTACCTGCGTAGTTTACTTTCATGGCCTACCGTTCTCACGCCTTTAAGTATAAAAGGGTTAAGGAACCCTTACCTGAGTCCCCTTGTGCTGTATCGCTTTCTGTCCAGAAGTTCCTGACGTTTGCCTTTGTTCCAGCCTTCGACCGACTGAAGGTATCCTGTAATCCTTGAGAGGTGCTGCACATTTTCGGACTTACACTTAGGGCATCTATCCAGCAGCCCATCGGCTACGTATCCTTCGTCGGTGCATACAGTCATATCCTTGGTAAAGGCAAAGTAACCTGTCTGGGTGTTCTTTGCTATATGCATGGCAAGCTCCTGAAGGCCGTCAGGATCGGGCTGTCCTTCTCCAAGCCAGACATGCATGATATTTCCGCCGTCCACAATCGGGAAGAAAGTATGTTCATACTTTATCCTTTCAGGCAGAGAAATATCTGCATTAACTGGAACATGAGTTCCGTTAGTATAGTAAATTGGCAGGTCATGTGTCTGATTCAACTCGCTTTTTGCAGCCTCCAAATCCCCTTTAATTGTGAACTCGGCCTTGTCGGCATACTCTTTATGCAGGAGGTCCGAGACTGCAAAACGCTGGGCTGTCGTTTCGGCAGGCGTTCTTGCAAGGGCAATTTCCATACCAGTTTCATTTGAAAGCTTTTGAGCGTGCATTTTCATTTCAAACATAGCTCTGATAGCAAGCTTATAAGCAGCAGGAGACTCGTGGATCTGATAGCCTGTATGGTACTGGACCATTTCATTGATCCCTACTACTCCGATAGTATAGACAAGGCTTTCGAAGTCCACAGCTATTGCCCCTTTTTCCTCTGTGCTAGGATCTTTGGGACACTGGGCTGCAAAGGGAATTCTGTTTTTCTTGATCAGACTATTCATCCATCTACGTTTGATCTTGAAAACTTCCACTCCCTTATTCATCAGGTTCTTTAGCTCATTGAAAAGTTTTTCATCGTCGTGTTCAGCCCTGTATGCGGCCCTTGGGCAATTTAAAGACAGGACCATCCATGAGCCCATTGAAAAGTGCTTTCCGTCCTTGAAATGAAGTTTGTCATCGAACTCTTTATCATCAGTAGGATTTGCAGAAAATTGATACGCACAACATTGATAACACGAAATCCCTTCTCCTGCTCCTCTGTACTCAGGAAGCTGGTTATCAAAGTAAGGAGTCCCGAATTTAGCAGCCAGCTCAAAGGTCATCCTGTACAGCTCTTTATACGTCGGAAGTTCAGGGTGAGCTCTATTGAATTCTTTGTCTTCTTCCATAAAGTCAGGCTCAATGGAGATTTCGGGTTTTGGGAAGCTGAAAGGTTTGCCCCATGCGTCTCCTTCAAGCATAACATCCATAAGAGCCTTAAACCCAAGGCGGACTTCTTTTTCAAATTCTCCATAAGTTCTGAGAGGCGCCTTCTTTCCGTCCCAGACTTTACCCATAGCGACAATAGGAATGTTTCTCCAGAGCTTCGGAACCCCAGGAGAAAGCTGAACAGATGAAAAGACAGTCTGTCCGCCTCTTGCACACATCATCTGCATCATCTCATAGACGAACATCTGCATAAGTTGTTTTATCTCGGTTTCAGACTTGCCTTCAAGATAGGGAGCCATAAAAGTCAGAAAATTGTAAAAACCTTGCCCACCTGCAAAATTTGTCTGAGCTGAACCCATAGCTTTTACAGCATGCAGGAAAGCTACTTCAGCATTCTTTGCAGGTTTTGCCACGCTTGATTGAGTTCCTACTCCGTCAGGCATGAGCCCATAGTAAAAGAAGTAACGGAGATCCCAGTCCTGGCAAAATGGTCTTGTACCCATATATTCAAGATCATGGATATGAAAATCTCCATTAAGGTGAAGGTCGGCAAGTTCTTTTGACATCAGAAGGAGATTTTGCTCTTTGGACATTTTGTCGGCTTTTCTTTTATGTGAGGTCTCGGCGTTATTCAGCTGGTTTGCGTTATCATTTGCTTCAAAGCCGTAACCAGTATCGATTTCATAGGCGTCGTAGACCGAGGCTCCGACTCTAGTCATTATGTTTCTCCATTCAACATGCCCTCTGTCAAGCAGAATATTGTTTACTATTTCCCGGATAAGAGGACCTGAGAGAAACTTAAGATTCATCTTTTTAATGATCTTTTCTGCATCCTTCGCAATCTCAATGGCTTCTTCTTTTGTGATTGAGGGTTTATTATAGAAAACTTCGCTTAATTTTGTTTCTTTCAGAAGCTGGTTTACAATGATGTTTCTATCCCAGTTAAGAATGAAACCATCTGTTGTCCTTACCTTTGGAAGAGGGGAGACAGACAGCCCGTCAAGGGTTTTTTGCACTGGCTGGTTATCAGATAACTGGTCGTTTTTGGGGAGAGGAGAGACGGACAATTCTTCAAGCGTCTTTTGGGCTGATTGGTTGTCAGATAACTGGTAATCTGGTAAGAGAATCTCGCTTGTCATTTTCTCATCTTCAGTGATTGTCTTAATTCTTCAGTGATTGTCTTAATTCTTCAGTGATTGTCTTAATAATAGATTTTAATAATGAATTTGAAGAAAACATTCATTTATTTTTAATTTCAGACCTTTATTATCACAGGATTTTCTTCATCACAGGATTTCCTGGATTTTTTCAGGGTTTACTTCTCCCCCACTGAAGATTTCCTCGTGCGTAAGGAATGTATCATTGATCTGTAAAACAGGCGCTGTCACTGTGAAGACTCCGTTGAAACGCAGTTCCGTTAGAGCTTCGGGGGTAGACATGTCGGCTACCTCAAAAGCGACTGAGTGTGCCTCCAGGAAAGTTTTTAATTTGTTGCATTTCGGACAGCGTTCCGTTGTGTATATGATTATTTTTGCCATGCTTTACGTCCCTCTGATTTTACTCTAGTTCTTAATCTGATTTTTAGCTACAGTTTCTTGCATAGGGCTTGCTTCGTTCTTACGCTCGTTCATACATTTTATATTTATTCCCATTGTATTAGGGGTGAGCGCGCAGGTACAGAGCGCACTACAGCATAAAACAAAGCCCCACATGGGTTACCATTCCTCAGCTAACCCTTATAGTCCCTACAAATGTGTCTTTTCAAATATCAGTCAGCAATATCGGAAAGGGGTACGGCTTCTAAAAATTTCCCCTTTATATTGTTTTTTTCATTCTATTAAATGAAAATGACCTTTATTTTGAGGTAAATATTCTAAATGCTATTTCACTTAATAATCGTTTTTCAACTCAGCTCTGAATACAATAACCCTTTTGTCTGGATACAATAACACCCTTTTTTTGTATACAAAGACTCTCTATTTGTTACCATATCTGGTAACGATTTAAGGATTCCTGTTTTTACAAAACTGCTCTTCTTTTGGTAAATAATTTCACGTACAGAAGGCTTTAAGGAATATCCACAGCTGATTTATCGGGTACAGGTACGGCTAACATGTATAAGGCATTATTCCTCAAAACTCTCAAAAATATTGTTTGATGACCGTTTTTATTTTCACTGTACTTTTGTGACGTTCTCTTCTTTTAAGGCCAGGGAATCTATACCCGAGCATTTCTTTTATATCAACTTCGCCTTTTTATTCCTCTTAGAAAATCTTTAATTTTCCTGGAACGGTTGAAAACCACAAAAAAACGTTATATCATGGGCCAGTTATAGTTATTAAGTACAAAAAGAGGTGTCATTTCATAGAGAAATTATTATCTTCCGGCTGCAAGCCTCTTGACGAACTTCTGGGAGGAGGTTTCGAGAAAGGGATTGTGACTCAAATCTTCGGACCTGCAGGAACCGGAAAAACAAATATCTGCATCCAGCTTGCAGTGGAATGCGTAAAACAAGGGCAGAGAGTCATCTTCATAGATACCGAAGGGCTTTCTCCTGCTCGTTTCAAACAAATTGCAGGGGAAAACGCAAAAGAAATAGCGAGGAGCATAATTATCTATGAACCCCTTAATTTTGAGGAGCAATATGCGGCCGTAAGAGAGGTGGAGAGAATAGTCAGTGAGAATATCGGTCTGGTGATCCTGGATTCTGCAACTTCATACTATAGGTTCGAGCTCGAAGACGATGAGACAGGTATGAAAAGCCGCAGAGAACTTGCTAGCCAGATAGGATATTTACACTCTCTTGCCCGCAAATACGGGTTTGCTGCGGTCATAACTAATCAGGTGTATTCCGATATCACCTCAGGAGGGGTGCGCCCGCTTGGTGGTAGTTCTCTGGAACACATTTCAAAGACGATTATCCAGCTTGAAAAAACTGGTGAAGGAACCAGACGTGCCATTCTGTATAAACATCGGTCCTGCCCGGAAGGTTCGAGTGCAGAGTTTAGAATTACAGCCGAAGGAATTCGCTAAGTCGTAGAAATTCGTTAAGTTGAGAAAACTCGTTAAGTCGAAGAAATTCGTTAAGTTGAGAAAACTCGCTAAGTCGAAGGAATTCACTAAACTGAGAAAACTCGTTAAGTCGAAGAAATTCGTTAAGTTGAGAAAACTCTTTAGGTTGAGAAAACTCTTTAGGTTGAGAAAACTCGTTAAGTTGA
>DUGT01000038.1:17068-18329 GCA_013331275.1 Methanosarcina sp.
TTAAGTTGAGAAAACTCGCTAAGCCAAAGGAATTCGCTAAGTTAAGTAAATTCGCTGAGCTAAAGAAATCCGATAAACCGAACTAATAAATCGGGAAATATTTTTAAAAGAGCTTTTTAACAATCACTCATTTGATAATTCTGGACAGAAAAACTTAAAACTCCCGGTATTCCGGGGGTTTTAGAGTTCCTTTTTACAGGAACCTCTAACCAGAATTTTAACGTTCTCTGGTTCCAGATATAAATTCTTCAGTCCGCCTGTAAGCTTCATCGTCAGGGTACTGAATTGCGGGATGTTTCATAAAGTAGGAAGCCGGGGAATACAATACACCTCCGATTCCACGGTCAAGAGCCAGCTTGCAGCATCGGATTGCATCGATTACCACACCTCCGGAATTAGGAGAGTCTTCTACGGAAAGCCTGAGTTCAAGGTTCATAGGCACATCTCCAAAAAGCTTGCCTTCCATTCTCAGGAAGCAAACCTTGTTGTCTTTCTGCCAGGGAACGTAATCGCTTGGTCCAATGTGAATATTATCGTCCTCAAGCTTTCTGGAAAGCACGGACTGAACAGCCTCGGTCTTTGATTCCTTTTTGGAAGCAAGCCTGTTCCTATTGAGCATGTTAAGGAAATCCGTATTTCCCCCGGTATTTAGCTGATATGTTCTCTCGAGTTTTACACCTCTTTTTTCGAAAAGGTCTGCAAGAATCCTGTGAGTGATAGTAGCCCCAAGCTGGGCTTTGACATCGTCGCCAATAATTGGAATATTCTTTTCCTCAAACTTTTTTGCCCATTCAGGATTGCTTGCGATAAAAACAGGCATATTGTTTATGAAAGCCACACCTGCTTCAAGTGCACACTCGGCATAAAAACGGACTGCTTCTTCAGAACCTACAGGCAGGTAATTGAGAAGCATATCGGCACCCGAGTTTTTAATTTCGTTCACAATATCGGCTTTTGTGGCTTCCTGTTCCTTGCTGACAACAAAAGTTTGACTTTCTTTATAATTTTTCATATGGTCAGAGACCCCGTCGAGAACCCTGCCCATTTTAACCTTCACACCTGTGGACGGAACATCAGGACAAAAAACCGCTGTGCAGTTCGGGGGAGCAAAGATAGCCTCAGAGACATCTTTTCCTACCTTTCTGGCATCAATGTCAAAGGCAGCAACAACTTTAATATCGCCAGGTTTATACCCTCCAATTTCCCTGTGCATCAGTCCTATGGGTTCTTTATCGTCGACTTTATAGTACTCAATGCCCTG
>DUGT01000066.1 GCA_013331275.1 Methanosarcina sp.
GGCGTTTTTGGGAATAATGGGCGTCTGTCTTCCGTGGGAAAAGAATTAGAAGGGCAGGAACTTACGGTTATTGTGCATATTCCTGAAGAAAATTGATTCTTTTTGCACCTTTCAACATGAAAACAACATATCAGGCATTACGCACCTCTCGCACTAATCTGAAAAAAATTCACAGCACTGTTCCCTATAGAGTTTATAAGATTTGGAATTTTCGCACAACCATTAATTTTTCAAAAATGCCTTAATTTTATTATCTTTCTAAAGTTAAGAGGCATGCTAAAATACGTGGTAGCTGAATCCTTGATGAACCTTTTATTTTTTCATTTAAGCAATTTTATTAAAACAATTTTCCATCCCAGGGACGGGGTCAAATCAAGGACAACATTCTGGGGTTTCGAGGTTGGTGGTTATGGGGTTCACTTTGCTAGGTAATGACTTTAGGGGTTATTTTAGGTTTTAGTTTTAGTTTTATAGAGAGAAAATTACTTCCTCAACCTTGTTTTAGTGGAAACTGTTTTGCAAGTCTTTTTCCTAATATGTAAAAATTAACTGAAAGGAAGATGACTTTCAATTTCAGATAGAGGGAATACAGGTATGTATTTAGCTTTACGATACCAATCGCAGACTTTCAAAGATCCTCTCCTAGAGAAGGCCATTCCAAGTGCAAAAGCTACAGCTGAAGGGCAAATTAAACAAACATCAACATCTTCATAGCGGTGGATCAGTGGCTTTGCTATTTGAACTATTTCCTGAACGTAAGGTAACCAGTCTTCCTTAGGATCTAGATTTGTGTTATAGACTATAGCTACATTAGTAGCATTTAGGTAGTCTTCATGCAACTGAAAGTTTTCAACACGAAGAGCAGATATAACAATGTGCAGGATTAATTTTTTCCCGCCATCAAGATTAAGATCTTCTGGGATAGTTTTAGGAGCGGTTACAGCACTTTTAGGTTTATGACCCACTTCATGAGGGTCTTTTAGATCAATAGCCTTGTAGAACTCCTGATTTTGATAATGGTAAAGTACTAAAGGTCTCCGTAAATTTACAGAAGCACCAAGAGCAAAAGCAAGTGGCAGAGTGAGATTCGGATAAATATGGTAACAGAAACCCTCGTCAGAAAAAGGCTTTCCCATCAATTCCCTATCTATAATTTCCCATTCTCGCAAAAGTTCTCTCCAAGAAGAGATCCAATACTTGGATTGAGCAGAACCCCTGGGATTATAGTTATCAAGGTTAAAAATAAGATCATCTAATTTTAGCTTTGAAACTTCGTCTAATACTTTTGGCGCATCTTTTAACTTCTTATTAGATTGAACAAATTTATCAAATATGTTCCGCGAAGTAAACTTATCTTTTTCAGTAAATACAACTGGGATTAAAAAAGGATTGTTTGATCTTTTCAACACCAAATCGCTTATAATAACCAAGATAAGTATTAGAAGACCTGCAGAACGCACTGTTGCCGCACAATCATTGTTTCCTCTGTCGCTTAATAAATCGGCAAACATTGAACAACCACCAAATATACCGACACTGAGAAGTACTTCTTTATCTCTAATGAAGTTTTTCAGCCAAAGTCGAATTTTCACAGTCAACTCCTTCTATTTGCACACTTATGTTCACGTTTTTTCAATTTATCGTTCCTGTTTCCTTTATTCTCCTTACTGTCCCAAATCCATGAGAAGCATTTTTACCTATACCAAAAAAGTCCGGAATTCTGAAGTTAACTGTAAATTCTCCAGTAAATCCTGTAAAGGAAATACCTTTAAATTCAATTCTTTCCTCGCTGAGCCGACTATGCACATGTAATCTAGTATTGACAATTATCCCCAATCCTTTGCACATAGAAAGCAAGTTTCCAACGAGTATATTGTTTAGAAATAGCTTTTTTTCGCGAAAACTCTCTATTTTCGTGAATGTGGAATAATTCTTCTCGTTTAAAGCGAACCAAGGGGTGAGAAAGCGATAATCGTACATTACTCTTTGAGGAATGATTTCAGCTTCTTGCTCATTGATCTGTTTACTGGATACTCTATAGATAGAGTTTCCTAATTCCAGTCTTTTGATATCGCCTGATATTTCTTTGAGAACTTTTGCACCTTCATCTATTCCAATCATAAGAGGGGTGCCTTCAATTATTTTGTACTGAACTTTAGGATAGGTGTAGAGGTAACCATCTTCAACATGATGGTGAAGCAGCGAATAATCGGGGAACTGGTCACCAATGAAACCACGCAGCTTAGCGACAGGTTCTCTCACCGGTCTATCTGTGTTAAGTATCAGAACGGCTGTATCCAACATCATAAGATTTTACACCACCCCAGAGGTACATTTTCTTCTACCGCAATTTTTCTGGTCTTGGGATATTCGAACTCATAGGATCTTCCACGAAGGGATTTTCTCACTTGTTCGAAGACTTCATTGTCCTGTTTTTTGATTTCTAGGCCCACTGTTGTGCCAAGATAACCTACTCCATGACCCAGTTTGATAACTGGAGACTCTAAAGTATTCAGCTTCATGAGTTTACGATAAAAGGCGAGAAGAAAATCTACATTATATTTTTTCGCAAAGGAAAGTTCATATTTTATTATTTCGGCTGAGAAGTTGTAAATGAAATACTTAATTTCCTCTATATTCAAAATATCTGCTTTCCCCTTCAGTCCAAGGGAGCGGTGAACATCGTCATTATAGATAAAATGAATTTCTCCTTCAAGTTTTTCACCTACTTCTATTGTTTCCAGGGAACTCTGTACTATCTTACCATTTCTCTGGTACCAGTACCATCTATTTATGCTATCATCGACTTCAAGGGACTTTACTTCTGAAACACAAAGCCTACTTACAGGTATAAAATCAGAAATTTGTACAAAACGCATGAAATCTGAATAGGAACTCTGCTTTCCTCCGCTGGAAAAAATATCTTCAATAAATTTCTGGATTTCTCGATTTCTTCTTCTGGTATCAGGGTTTTCAAGTATCTCTCCTATTTTTTCAATCTTTTTCTTATCCATAAAGGCGTTCATAACCGTAGTTTTAATCGCTCCTTTAAGGGACGAACCTGGAAGATAGCCTTTTATTCCCGTTTTAACGTGTTCTTTGATTTCGCGAGGTACTTGTCCCTTTCTTTCCAGTGAATAAAGTTTTAATTCCGCAATAGACAGATTCTTTCCTCTGAAAAAATCATCAAGCTTGAAGTACTGATCCTCCAGGTGTTCCACGAGTACTTCTCTTTCCTTTTCGCTAAGTAGGTTGTAGATCTTGTTGACGTCCATTCTGTGAATCGTGTTTCCTATAGAGAGGAACTCTGCACTCGAATAGCTCTCCCCACTTCCTATATGGATGGGTGAAATGGTTTCAAGGATAAGTTTTGTCACTTTAATCCCTCATCCTTACATTAAAAGAATATCCGAATTCGATGGCTTCTTTATCTACATAAATTGCTTTTCCATAAATCTCTTTGTTTAGATCCGGAAATGTAGACCCTTCCAAGAAAAATCTGACTTTTTTTCTTATCCTACCGCTTGAATCCCTTCCTCTTTTGGTGTAAAAGTCATACCAAAGATTCCTTTTTTCTTGAAATTGTTTTATTTCATCTTCAGCTGGCAAGTACTTGGAAAGAGAAATAAACCTATTTCCATCTGCAGGTTCGTTTATGATTTCCTTATCTATTATATCATAAATCTCGAAATGTCCTTTCCCCACAGACACGTCTCCTCCAAATCCTCTATCTCGCAGGAACTTGAAACTTCCAAGCAAAAGATCCCTATATTTTGATTCAAATTCTGGATCTAGAAACCGAACCATGAAGAAAAGTCCCGCTTTTTTGTAGTAATATCCAGAGGTAAAGAAGAAATCGGAAAAATGTGTAAGCCGGTTAAGGGAATTTCTTGCAGTGTCAAGAGATTTTATACTGAAATCCAAACTCAAACTCTTTGGATATAAAAGTCCTTCACTGATTTGATATTTATCTGGATTTTTGCTCAGGGTTTCCTCGTTAATTTCTCCATTAATCCACTTCTCGAAAATAGTTTCGTGTACATACCGTACGGTTTTCATTTTTTTACGAAAAGCGTTGTCTATATTGCTATTTTCCTGTACTTTATCAAGAGGTCGAGGGAAAAAGTGGTTTATTTCTGAACCCAGGACAAAGGGAAAAGCTGAGGATATCAAGAAAGGAGGTTTCTCTGTAGAAGGTAACAGTTCATCAAGGTTTTGAGACAAGGTCTGAAACGTACTAACTACTGCACCATAAAGAGTATCTGATGAAAGAGGTCTGAATGAGGATCTGGGTTCAATGTAAATTATCATTAGTGATCCTTCCAGAAAGATAAAACTTATTTTATTCTGATCAGAAATTCATTATCTTTTGGTATATCTGAAAGAGTATCAAAGTCGCCGATTTTTCTTTCTTCAGCATTTGAAGTATAATACTCCACAGACCTCTTCAAAAAAGATATGTTTTTAAACTGTATCTGACCATATCCACGTGTTCCGCTTCCGCCAAGGTAACTGTCTTCCAGCAGTTTCATGCTATCAAGAAGCTTTAAAAAATTGCTGTAATCTTCTTCTTCATATATGCTGAAGATCATTTCAAATTTAAACTCAGTTCCTCTGGGAACCCTTTCCATGTTTCTAGGGTTAGCTTCGGAAGTAATTCTGTTTATTGTATTTTCAGACTTCAGTTCAGTTTCCAAATCATTTGCTGTGGTAAAACTATCTCTCACTACAAGGCGTGTGGGTCCATGCTGCCTACCATTATCTTCTTTAGAAGTCTTATTATCAGGAGCTGAAGAACCAAATATTTTACAGGGTATGCATTTTCCACATTTACATGGGTCGCCTTTACTGTTAATTATATTTTCACTTGAACCCTTATAACTTAACTCAAGAAGCGTTCTCATCTTGCCCTTTAATGAAGAACCAGGAATAAAAGGTAAGTCAGTTTTAGGATCTCTTATTACTATATTTTCAAGTCCACCGATCTCTATACCTTCTGAAGTTCCTCCTATGTGTAATCCTGTTTCGCAAGAAATTATTCCTCTCAGAAGGAAGTTAGCCTGAAACTGTATGGTCATTTAATCACCACCGTAAAATTTATGATAAGCAATTATTGATTCCAAAAACTTGACAAACCTTTTAAAATTCTCGATTTTTTCCTCATTGCTTCCAATATCTATTTTATTTAAAGAAACTTTCAAGACTTGATAAAATTCATCAGGAATTAATTTCCTGCCTTTGGCATAAGCAATTTTAGGTTTAAGTAGGTAGAATTCTGCTTCTACATCACTCCATGCTTTTTCTGAATTTTCTTCTTGAATTGTTCGTTCGATTTTCTTGATAGCTCCAAAAAAGCGTCTTAATTGAGCTGTTTTCATATTTTTCAGTGTGTGAGCGATCTTGTCTGCATACCCCTTTTCATCTGCCATCAATTTAATATCCAGATCTTTCAGCATCTTGAGTTGTCCAATTTCATACACGACTGTTTGTACTTCTCCACTGCCACTTCTTTCTCTGTTGCTATTTCTTTCTCTATTATCGTTTCTTTCTTTATATTGCCCCATAATATCACCTTGTCCTCAAACTCACCCACGATACCGGAATTTTGATCCACGGAAAATTTTTTTGAACCCTTTTGTCAAGATCTTCTCTCACATTCCTATCTCGAACATTTCTTGCCAGTTGATACTTGAGATAAGGCACGTAACATTTCTTTTCACGCCTTACCTTGTTATTCAATATTTTATCGTATCCAAAGCTGGAATTCCACATTTCCAGTAAAGAATAAACGAACCCTTTTGAAATTTGTTTATTCTCAATAAGTTTTTCAAGATAATTCGAAAAATCTAAAAGTTCGTAGAAGCCCTTCAAATCTTCTTTTGTTTCCCAATAGACAGTTTCACCGAAAACAGAAATACTGTCCTTTTTATTTTCATGAGAGTTGACGGCTCTTTCATTATTTTTTGATTTTTGAAGGGCTTCATCCGCTAATAAAGCAGCCCTTCCTATTGGGTATTTTTTGTTAATGATTGAAACTCCAGCCGAAATATTAATGTCCTGATTCTGACAAGTGAAGTTTTTAAAGGTCTCTCTTATGTCTTTAGCAAGCTGTATGATCAGATCCCAGGGACCAATTATCAATAAGTCGTCACCACCAGCATAATTTACATAAATGGCAGGACTTTTCTTTTCAAGGCACGAATTACAGGAATGCTTTCCATCTTTCATCCTGTAGACAATTTCAGGAGCTTCATTTTCTTCCTCAGGAGAAAGTTCAATTTTGATCGCTTCTTTTTTGCAGTTTTCACAAATGTCTGCTTCATCCAGAAAATAGTGCCTTTCACATATTCTATTTAAGATTCCAGAAAAATAAAAATCAAGCATCGTACTCATTGTTGATATTCTAGCAATACCTGTGCTTTTTTTATCGAAACTTCCAGAAAATATTTTTCCGAGGTTATCCACGTCCATCTTCAAAATTCCGAGTTTATCTGCTCCCCTACTGAGTTCTGCCATATTGGTAAAAGAGAGAATTTTATCTTCATGCTTGGGGACTGTATTTGCCATGAACATAAATCCGAAAGATACTGGAATGCCAGATTCAGAACACCGTTTTATCAGTTCAGCGTTCACAAAATCAGTGTCGTTGATTTTCAAAACCTGAGCAGATTTGGAAATTCCTGAGATACTGCGAATGTATCCGGCAACGTTTTCATTTCTTAAGAATCTATATCCGACGCCAAAAAGGAAAACATCAAAATTGTCTGATTTTTTCTCAGAAATTGACTTTATGTAGTATTTAGCATGTGCAATCTTTCTTCCAATTTCTGTATGTTCATTACAGTTTTCACAGAGAGTCTTGGTCTCTTTTTCTTCAACAAGAGTTTCTTTCTCTTTTATTGGACTAGCGCATACAGAACAAGTTCTAAAAGTATTTTCTTTGTCTTCTTCAAACAGACCTTCAAGATTTTCAACGAACTTTTGCTTTTTGTTCTCATCCAGCTTTTGATTAAGTTTTTCATTCAATCTGGAAAAATCTTTTAATTCTTTCACTCCTGCCTGTTCACATGTGAAATTTAAGAACAGCTCAGCGTTGAACATCTGCATAAGAGATTTATTTACTTCTTTTTGGAACTTTTCAATCTCTTTCCTAGTTTTATCAGTATTTGTTGCGATAATTAGGAAATTGCCTCCCCCGCACCATAACAGATTTGCTTCAGGAAGGTTCAATCTGCTGCGTATTGAGGTCGCAACAGCATCATTCAATAAATTCAGGTAAAAAGAACGCCCTCTTAGTCTCTTTGCCATACCTACCTGTGCCTCTGCAGGAGAAGCAATTCTGTATATGAACCGCTGAATTCCGGAAATACCTCCAGAGATCAAAAGGAAAGGTTTTTCAAGGCTTTGAGATGAGGCCAGATTTTCATTCTGTGTGCACCTGTAAAGGCAGGTTGCTATAGCCGTTTTAACTTTAATGTGATCAAATAGAGAGATATCTCTTGAGTTTGAAGGCAGAAAAGTAGTATATTTCTTTATTAACTGATACAAATTTTCAGAGTGGATATCCGTCCTGATATTTTTCAGTTCGAACTTAAAGTCATCCCACAACTTCCTGTAGGCTTCTTTATCCAAAACTTCTCCATTTCTTATTGGTTTTTCGAATGCAAGATCCATTTTTTGAATTGGAAGGTAGCATTTTTCTGGGTGATTACTCTCCCTCAATTTTACTTCAGAAAATACAGATAGAAGATTTACTGGTCCCAGTTCATCTTTTCCAGCAAAAAATTCATCGGCTTGACCAAGCGCATTTACGATTCTTGCATTTTCTCCTTCCAAAGAGTCATGGTTATGATGACATAATGTTATATTCTGGATATCCTGACTCAGACCAAGTTTTTCAGCTAGTGATGCACTCCATCTGGTGTGCACACCTCCCTTATCAGTTTCAATTTCTGCCAAATTACTGAATTTTTGCGAGGGAGGTAAGCCTGTTCTCTTAAAAAATATGCCAAGATCATGGAGCAAGAATATGAGTTGAAGTTCATCGTCATTCATTATCTGAAATGCTCCTTCTAAATAATTTCTTTTTAAAAAAATATATTCTCATACATATAAAATTTTCTAAATCTCTTCAAATTTGTAATAATTTATATAAAAGTACACAATACATTATTAAATTTGAATAAATATAAAAATAAATGAAAAATAGTAATCGAATAAAAATTCAACTCAAATATGAAGTTTCAATCCTTGTTTTCGTGGAATCTACTTCTCGACAATGAAGGAGATCGAATATGGAAGAAAAGACTGTAGCGTTTCAATCCTTGTTTTCGTGGAATCTACTTCTCGACTATTGCAAATCAGCAGCACTCGAATAAAATGGAATATATCTGGTTTCAATCCTTGTTTTCGTGGAATCTACTTCTCGACAAGCAAATCAAAGTAACTGCATTTGGAGGGATTGATGTTTCAATCCTTGTTTTCGTGGAATCTACTTCTCGACCAGAAGATAGCCGTGAGTCTCGATATGGAGAGCAGAGTTTCAATCCTTGTTTTAGTGGATCTTGCTCACGAATAGAACGGAACGCAAAGAAGAGGATACCACTATACCAAGTTTCAATCCTTGTTTTAGTGGATCTTGCTCACGA
>DUGT01000002.1:0-1450 GCA_013331275.1 Methanosarcina sp.
GGTTTTAAGATCAGCAAGCCATTCAAAAACGCAGAGGAAGTCTCTAAAAAGCTTGTGAAGATCCGCTCTATCGCCAATTATTTGGGGATTGAAAGCAAAAAACCGGTAGTTCAGAAATCTGACGCTGTTCTGCGTGAACTTGACTCGAAATTAAATGAACTGGACAGAACAATTTCAACTAAAACGGAATCCATTTCCCAGCTTGAAACTGAATTAAAAGATATGGAGTCCCAGAAAAGGGAAATCCTACCTTATCTGCCCATCGATCTTGATTTCGACTATTATCGTGGCTATGAAAGCCTCAAGGTTTTCGCAGGCACTTTAAAAAGTAACCTGGAAGCAAGTCAGATTTCGAGCATCACCCAAGCTTACGAACTGTACTTTGACCCTCAATCAAAAGCAGTTGTACTGTTTGTAGCTAAAAATGATGCCGACAAAGTTTACGAATTACTTCAGGGTCTTGGATTCAAAGAGCTTAGAGTTCCTGAAAGAGGTGGTGTCCCAAGCGAACTTTTAAGATCCATTGAACAGAGAGAAGCCGACGTCACCAGAAGGATCGAATCCTTAAAGGGTGAGATCGAGTCCTTGAAAACAAGGTACGCCGATTTTATTCTTGCAAGCGACGAAGTCCTGAGTATCGAGAGTCAGAAAGCAGAGCTGCCTCTTAGAATAGCTACATCTGAAAATGCATTCATAATTGATGGATGGACCCCCACCGAAAATTATGACAAGCTTGTCAGTGTGGTTAACAATGCCACTAACGGCAAGGCATACATAACCAGCCTCGAAGTTCACCATGAGGAAGAAGAGAATGCCCCTGTCGAGTACAATAACTCAAAAGTAGTGGCACCGTTGCAGCAGGTTATGGATCTGTATTCCAGGCCTAAATATTTCGAAATTGATCCATCTTCAGCAATTTTCATTACCTTCCCGCTGATCTATGGAATGATTCTCGGAGACATCGGATATGCACTGATACTGGGCACAATTGCACTGGCTATCAAAAAGGCAATGAAGTCAGATGCAGTTAGTGATCTAATGAATATTCTTATCTATTGTCAGATTTGGTCTATTATCTTTGGACTTATTTATGGTGAGTTCTTGGGATTCTCGCTTGCGAGCTTGCATACAGCACATGGAGTAACGCCAGGCTTGATTCCAGGTTGGGAGACTAAAATTCTCTTTGAGAGTATTGGAGGAGAAGAATTTACTTTCCCGATTCACAGGTCTCACATGGTAATGACTATGATCGGACTAAGCGTTTTCGTCGGACTGATCCATTTAAATCTCGGGTTCCTTTTCGGTTTTTCAAACATTGCAAGGCACCACGGGATGAAACACGCTATTCTCGAAAAGGGCAGTTGGATGATTATTGAGCTTGGTGTACTTCTTGCAGCTGTTGGTTATATTGGCGGTTCAGCATTGATGTATGTCGGTGCTATTGTTCTTG
>DUGT01000002.1:1556-1937 GCA_013331275.1 Methanosarcina sp.
GTATGTCGGTGCTATTGTTCTTGTTCTTGGAATTGCGATGCTCGCCATGGGTGAGGGTATCGCTGGTGTGGTCGAATTGCCGTCTCTTATGGGTAACGCTCTCTCGTATGCCCGTATTATTGCAGTCGGTCTTTCTTCGATTTATATCGCAGGTACAGTCAATGACATCGTCTTCGGAATGATATGGACTGATCACTCTAAGATCGGTTTCACGGCAATAGCTGCAATTATCGTATTTATACTCGGACATGGTCTTAACACCGTTCTGAGTATTATTGCTCCCGGACTGCACGCACTCAGATTGCAGTATGTAGAATTCTTTGGAAAATTCTATCAAGGCGGGGGCAGAAAATTCAACCCATTCGGATATATAAGAAAATA
>DUGT01000002.1:2040-17308 GCA_013331275.1 Methanosarcina sp.
GTAGATGGAGCAACAGCAGGTCTTTTTCTGGACGCAGCAGGAATGAAAGCACTCGGTGCAGCAATCGCAATCGCAATTACTGGGTATGCATCTGCAATAGCTGAAAAAGATATCGGTACAGCAGCAATCGGCGCAATGGCAGAAAACGAAGGATTATTCGGTAAGGGCCTGATCCTTACTGTCATTCCAGAAACCATTGTTATCTTCGGTCTCGTCGTCGCATTGCTTATCAACTCTGCTTAAATTTAAGAGCTCTTTGCTCTTAAATTTCTTAGAGCATGCTTTAAGTTTTACCTGGACTTTTTTCTACAACAGGCAGACCTAAGGCGGTTATATGCTCTAAGTTTCCCTTAGGTATCGTTGCACTCTAAGCAGCTTAGAGTTTTTGCTCTAGGCTTAGAGCACTTTTTTGCTCTAAATTTATTTGGAGGTGTAAGCATGGGACTAGAGATCGTTGTAAAAGACATCCAGGAGGGTGCAAGAGCTGAGGTTTCCCGTATAAAAGCCGAAGGCGATGCAAAGGCCTCCGAGATCATAAACGAAGCTAAAGAAATACAGAAGAAGATACTCGGAGACAGCCTTGCCAAGTCGGAAGAGGACCTCCAAAATCTGCACCAGCAGGTCATATCAAGTGCAAACCTGGAAGTGAAAAGAATTACGCTTAATAAGCGTAAGGATCTTCTAGATAAAGTTTATGTCCAGACAGTTGAAAAAATCAAGTCAATGCCGGCATCCAAAAAAGAAGAGCTGTTGAAAAATATTCTCAGCAAGTACGAAGCTAGCGGTGCTAGAGTTTACTCTTCTAAAGATTCAGAAGATATCGTCAAGAAGTTAACTTCTTTATCTTATGCTGGCAATATTGGTTCTATCGGCGGAGTTGTTCTGGAAAACGAGGATGGGACTGTCAGGTTAGATTTCACATATGATTCAATCCTGAAAAACGTGTATGAGCGTTCATTGAAGCAGATATCTGATCTATTATACGGGTGATGTTTGATGCGGCTTTTGGAGAGACTCTGGGGACAAAAACCCTCACGAAAATCCGATAAGAAGAAAAATGGCACTTCTAATTATCCCTACGCCGTAACCCGTGTCCGCGCTATGAAGAGCAAGCTGCTCCCTAAAGAATCGTATCCCCGGCTTCTCAATATGGGGATTGATGAAATTACCCGCTTTATCCAAGAGTCTGAATACAAAAACGACATTGATGAACTGGCAATGAAATATAGTGGTGGCGATCTGGCAGAGCACGCATTGAACAGAAATCTTGCGCTCACTTATGATAAATTGGTACGAATCACCTCAGGAGAATTGAATTACCTGGTTGTCGCATATCTCAAAAAATATGACATCTGGAACATAAAAACACTTCTCCGTGGTAAAATTTACAACGCGCCTGTTGAAGAAATTATTGAGTCTCTGATTGCTGCCGGGGAGTTTACTTACACTTCAATGTCAGAGCTTGCAGCCAAGGCCACATATCAAGAAATAATCGAAGCCCTGAAATATTCCGAGTATTACCCCTTGCTGCAAAAGTTTGACGGAACTAACCTGGCATACATCGAAAACGAACTCGACAAGATATATTATACAGGCTTGTTTGAAGCAATCGGAAAACCAAGATCCAAGGATCGCAAGCTCTTTGTTAAAATTGTCAGATTGGAAGTAGACGTTAAGAATCTAATCAACCTCTTCAGGCTGAAAAAAGCAGGAGTTGTGAAGCTTGATGAAATCATGCCTCTCATGATTGAAGGCGGTCTCGAGCTAAAACTCGATAAACTGGCGCCTCTTCCATATGACGAGTTTGTCAATGAGCTTCAAAGAACTCAATACTGGGATATACTTTCAGGTGTTACGGGTTCAGATATGGTTTCTTTGACTACTCTTGAAAGCAGGCTCACAAGATATTATCTTGAATCTTCAACCATTCTTTCGCATGTATCCCCGATCTCAGTTGCACCTATTCTGGATTATATTATTCATAAACATAATGAGGTTGTTAATCTCCGGATCGTCTTCAGGGGTAAGGAGACTGGCCTCAGTGATGAGTTAATCAAAGACCAGTTGGTGGTTATCTAATGGAATTAGCAGTGATCGGAAAGAGCGAGTTTGTTACAGGGTTCAGACTGGCGGGTGTCAGGAAGGTTTATGAAGCTGCGGATATCGCAGCTACTGAATCCATTGTAAAATCGGTGCTTGAAGATAAAAGTGTCGGGATTCTTGTAATGCATAATGATGACATTAGTGATCTGCCGGAAATTCTAAGGAATAACTTAAATGAGTCTGTCCAGCCTACAGTGGTAGCCCTGGGGGGCAGCGGATCAGGCTCGAGTTTAAGAGATAAGATAAAACAAGCGGTAGGTGTTGATCTGTGGAAGTAAAAGGTGTAATTTATCGTGTGTCTGGGCCTGTCGTCACCGTTACCGGCTTGCAGGCAAAAATGTATGACCTGGTCAAAGTCGGTAATGAAGGTTTAATGGGTGAAGTCATCCAGATATTGGGGCCCAAGACCATCATCCAGGTATACGAAGAGACCGCAGGCATCAAGCCAGGGGAACCCTGTTATACTACAGGATCATCTCTGTCCGTGGAACTTGGTCCGGGTCTTCTTTCCAGTATTTATGATGGGGTTCAGAGACCACTGCATGTCCTGCTCGAAAGGACGGGCGGTTTCATTGGCAGAGGTGTCACTGCAGATGGGCTTGACCACCAGAAACTCTGGGATTTCAAACCCATTGTCAAGAAAGGCGACTTCGTAAAAGGTGGAGAAGTAATCGGTGTTGTACAGGAAACCGTGAATATCGAACATAAAATCATGGTGCCTCCTGATATCTCAGGTACAATTGCCGATCTAAAGAGCGGAAACTTTACGGTAACAGACACAATCTGTACCCTGACTGATGGGACTGAGTTGCAGATGATGCAAAAGTGGCCTGTCAGAAGGCCCAGACCTGTTAGAGAAAAACGCACTCCAACCAGGCCTCTGGTTACAGGAATGAGAATCCTTGATGGGCTTTTCCCTGTGGCAAAAGGTGGAACGGCTGCAATCCCAGGACCTTTCGGGTCGGGAAAGACCGTTACTCAGCAGTCGCTTGCAAAGTGGAGTGACACCGAAATTGTGGTCTACATCGGTTGTGGTGAGCGCGGAAATGAAATGGCAGATGTTCTGAGTGAATTCCCTGAACTCGAAGACCCGCAGACCGGGCGCCCACTGATGGAACGTACTGTTCTTATTGCTAACACTTCAAACATGCCTGTGGCCGCAAGAGAAGCATCTGTGTACACCGGAATCACTATTGCAGAATACTTCCGTGACATGGGATTAGACGTATCCCTGATGGCAGACTCCACTTCCAGGTGGGCAGAAGCCATGAGAGAAATCTCCTCCCGTCTAGAAGAAATGCCTGGTGAAGAAGGTTATCCTGCATACCTGTCTGCAAGGCTTGCTGAATTCTACGAGCGTTCCGGGGTTGCGGAAAGTCTCTGCGGTGAAACGGGTTCCATTACTGTTATTGGAGCAGTATCTCCACCTGGTGGTGACTTCTCAGAGCCTGTTACGCAGAACACGCTGCGTATCGTAAAAGTGTTCTGGGCTCTCGATGCCAAACTATCTCAGAGGCGTCACTTCCCGGCCATCAACTGGCTGAACAGTTACAGTCTGTACAAGGACAGTCTTAATGACTGGTTTGGAGAAAACGTGGCGCCTGATTTTGTGCCGTTGAGAGAAAGGGCAATGGAAATGCTCCAGACAGAATCCGAACTGCAGGAAATCGTGCAGCTCGTAGGTTCCGACGCTCTGCCAGACGATCAGCAGCTTCTGCTTGAAATTTGCCGTATGATCAGGGAAATTTTCCTGCAGCAGAATGCATTCCACCCAATAGATTCCTACAGCCCATTCTCTGAGCAGTACGAGATCCTGAAAGCAATCATGAAGTGGGGAGACGCTGCGATGGATGCCTTGAAATCAGGTGTTCCAGTACCTGAAATTCTCAAGCTTGAATCCAAAAATGTGCTTGCTAAGGTCAAGTATGAGGAGAAGTTTACTGAGTCTATGAATGCTGTCCTGGCACAGATGGATAAAGAGTTTGCATCCCTGAGAGGTAGGTAAACATGGTAAAAGAATATAAGACAATCACTCAGATTGCGGGGCCACTTATCTTTGTTGAAAAAACAGAGCCTGTAGGCTATAAAGAAATAGTTACTGTCAATCTGCCTGATGGAACCAGCCGCAGAGGTGAGGTACTGGACTCGTCTTCAGACATAGTGGTTATCCAGATTTTTGAAGGTACTACTGGTCTGGACAAAGAGTGCGGTGTAGTTTTCACAGGGGAAACCCTGAAGCTCCCTGCGTCCATTGACCTTCTCGGAAGGATCCTTTCAGGTTCAGGAGAACCACTTGACGGTGGGCCCAGGATTGTGCCTGACCAGCTTCTGGACATTAACGGAGCTGCAATGAACCCATATGCCAGGCTGCCTCCAAAGGATTTCATCCAGACAGGTATCTCCACAATAGACGGAACAAACACCCTTGTTCGTGGACAGAAATTGCCTATTTTCTCAGCTTCAGGTCTCCCACACAACGAAATTGCTCTGCAGATCGCAAGGCAGGCTGCTGTTCCAGGATCTGAATCTGCTTTCGCAGTAGTTTTTGCAGCAATGGGTATTACCAATGAAGAAGCCCAGTACTTCATGAGCGACTTCGAAAAGACCGGAGCTCTTGAAAGAGCTGTTGTGTTTCTGAACCTGGCAGATGACCCTGCTGTCGAACGTATAGTTACTCCGCGTATGGCTCTGACTGCAGCTGAATATCTGGCATACGAACACGGCATGCACGTACTTGTCATTTTAACTGATATTACCAACTATGCAGAAGCTCTTCGTCAGATGGGTGCCGCCCGTAACGAAATCCCTGGTCGTCGTGGGTATCCTGGTTACATGTATACTGACCTTGCAACTCTCTATGAGCGCGCAGGTATTGTAAAGGGCGCAAAGGGATCAGTTACTCAGATTCCGATTCTTTCTATGCCTGGTGACGATATTACCCACCCGATTCCTGACCTGTCCGGGTATATTACCGAAGGGCAGATTGTGGTTTCAAGAGAACTGCACAGGAAAGGTATCTACCCGCCAATTAATGTGCTTCCATCTCTGTCAAGGCTGATGAACTCCGGTATTGGAGCAGGCAAGACAAGGGAAGACCACAAGGCAGTTTCTGACCAGATGTATGCAGGTTATGCAGAAGGGCGTGACCTGAGAGGTCTAGTGGCTATCGTCGGTAAAGAAGCTCTATCTGAGAGAGATGTCAAGTTCCTAGAGTTTGCTGACCTTTTCGAACAGAATTTCGTTACACAGGGCAGAAACGAAAACAGGACAATTGCAGACACCCTGGACGTTGGATGGAAAATCCTTGCACACCTGCCTGAAAATCAGCTGGGTAGGATTGACAACAAATACATCCAGAAATACCATCCTGCACACAGAAAAGGTCAGTGATTACCATGGCTCAAGACGTAAAACCAACTCGGTCGGAGCTGATTGAGCTCAAGAAAAAAATCAAGCTCTCTGAAAGTGGGCACAAGCTCCTTAAGATGAAGAGAGATGGTCTTATTCTTGAGTTCTTTAAGATCCTTAACGAGGCAAGGAACGTCAGAACCGAACTGGACGCTGCCTATCTAAACGCTGCAGAAAAAATCAATCTTGCCTCTGCTGTAAATGGAATGGTTGCAGTCAAGTCAACAGCCTTTACAGCAAAGGAATCTCCCGAAATTCAGCTTTCAGGACACAACATCATGGGTGTTGTGGTGCCACAAATCAGCTCTACAGGTGTCCGCAAATCTCTTGTTGAGAGAGGTTACGGTATTGTTGGGACAAATTCATATATTGATGAGTCTGCAGATGCCTATGAGATCCTGGTAGAGAAGATTATCACGGCAGCAGAGCTGGAAACAACAATGAAAAGACTTCTTGATGAAATCGAGAAGACCAAGAGACGTGTAAACGCTCTCGAATTCAAAGTTATTCCGGACCTCATTGCAACCATGAAGTACATTCGTTTTACCCTCGAAGAGATGGAAAGGGAAGGTACTTCCAGGCTGAAGAGAGTCAAGGCGAGAATGAAATAATCAAGCTTGATTTAAAATGGCTGCATGTGACGATCGACCTAATTTGGTTGAAAGAGCAGTATTCAAGTTGGGTGAACCCAAAAACCAGGCCCGCCTGTTGCAGGTGGCCTGGAGAATTTCCCTTTTGATGATGGTTTTGGGGTTCATCATTATGATAAGAACAATTTCTCCATATTTGTGACCTGAATTTCAGGATGATTCTGATCCTGAATTCAGCCACATATTTTTGCTTCTATCTGGATTAATTTCTATTTGGATTAATTTCTATTTGGATCAATTTCTATCTGGGTTTAGTTTCTACCTGCTTTTATCTTCTGTCTGGATTTAGCTTATGTCTGGATTTATCTCGGCCCAGTGAGTAATTTTTATGCCTGTTTTAAAAGTATTAAATGTATTAAACTATTAAAAATATTATATTTACCCTGGTCTACTGGACTGAAACCTGTACTTTTATGCTTACAATCTGTGTAGTTGAAGTTTGAATCAGTTTACGATACTGCCGTACACTTTTATTATTTAGAAAGCTATTTTAATGACAAAAATTAATCTCTATTTTATATGCAAAACGAAGCAAGGCTTCTCCATATTACCGGTACTGTCCAGGGAGTAGGTTTCCGCCCTTTTATATATCAGCTTGCAAAAGTCCATGGACTTTTCGGCTACGTGAAAAATCTGGGAAATTATGTGGAAGTTCTTATAGAAGGAAATAAGGAAAGTCTTGATAAATTTGTTAAGGAACTTCCCGAAAAAAAGCCTCCACTAGCTAAAGTTAAGGAAATCAAAACAAAGAATGTTCATTTTTCCGGGTATTCTAAATTTATTATCGTGCCTAGCGAATCCGGAGTTTTTGAAAATTCCATAATTCCTCCTGATACGGCTATTTGCGAACAGTGCAGGTCTGAGATTTTTGATCCTTCTTCCAGGTACTTCCACTATCCTTTTACAGTCTGCACAAACTGCGGACCCAGATATACAACTGTTCGGGCCCTTCCTTATGACCGGGAAAATACCACTATGGCAGATTTTCCTCTTTGCCCGGAATGTGAAACCGAGTATACCGATCCTCTCAATCGAAGATATCATGCCCAGCCTGTCTGCTGCCCAAAGTGCGGGCCGGAGATCTGGCTTTCGGACTCCGAAGGAAATATCCTGGTAAAAGGTTATGAAGCAATTTCACACGCCTCGGATCTCCTTCAACAGGGCTCGATTCTTGCTGTAAAAGGATTTGGAGGGTTTCATATAGCTTGCAATGCGCGAAAGGAGGAGCCTGTAAAGAAGCTTAGAATACGGTTAAGGCGCCCGGAACAGCCTTTTGCGGTTATGACAAAAAACGCCGCCGTTGCTGAAACTTTTGCAAGACTTGACGGTGGAGGTAGGGAGTACTTAACTTCTCACCGCCGGCCTATTACTGTGCTTCCAAGGTCTAAGGCGTTCAACCTGGCAGAATCGGTTACTCCTGGCCTTCATAATATCGGGGTTATGCTTCCCTATACAGGCACGCAGAATCTGCTTTTTGACTGCGTACCTGATGCAGTATACGTTATGACCTCGGCAAATCTTCCAGGAAGGCCCATGGTTGTCGAGAACAAAGAGGCTCTTGAGAAACTTAAGGGGATTGTTGATTACTATCTGTTGCACAACCGGGTTATTGCAAACCGAAACGACGATACTGTTATTCGGATTGTGAATGGAAGGGCAGCTTTTATCCGGCGTTCCAGAGGCTTTGTGCCTGAACCCGTAGAATTGCCTTTCGAACTCAAAGCTTCTATAGGAGTGGGGGCTGAAATGAATTCTACTGTTACTGTGGCAAAAGGAAAGCTTGCCTATATCTCTCAGTATATAGGAAATACCAGTCATGTAGAAACATTCAGATATCATTCTGAGGTTGTCAGGCACCTTATCCGACTTACTGGAATCGAGCCTCTTTACTGGGGTTGTGATCTGCACCCTGCATTTAATACAACCCATTTTGCGCTAAAGATGGGAGGGGAAAATACTCTTCAGGTTCAGCACCATCACGCACATATGTTAGCTCTTATGGCTGACAATTCCCTCCCCCTGGATTCCCGAATTCTTGGAATAGCTCTTGATGGTGTAGGATATGGCAGTGACGGTACAGTCTGGGGAGGGGAACTCTTTGAATCCTCTTACTTCGGACACGAACGTATCGGTCATTTACTTCCTCAGCCGATGCCAGGTGGAGATCTTGCCTCGAAGATACCTTCAAGAATGGTTTTAGGTATCCTTTTTGAAAAACTTGGAAGAGCAGAATTGGAAAAACTTCCTCTTGTTTTTACAAAAGGAGTTATGGAATTTTCAACGGTGATGAAACAGCTTGAAACTGGAGTAAATGTTATTCGGAGCAGCAGTACAGGACGAGTACTGGATGCAGCGGCTGCGTTGCTTGGAATTTGCGAGGTGAGAACATATGATGGGGAACCTTCAATGAAACTCGAATCTGCCGCAACGAAGAGTACTCATACCGTAGATCTTCCGATAGTCTTCAAGAAAGATATAAACTCTGGACTTCCTCTGCTTGACACTACTGAGCTTTTTCTGGGGGTGTATGAACTTTTAGGAAAGTATCCTCCTGTTGACCTTGCTTTTGCGGTTGAAGAGAGCTTTGCGAAAGGAATTTCAGAACTTGCCATTTATCTTGCCGCAAAAAGAGGGCTTGAAAAGATAGGGTTGAGTGGAGGAGTTGCCTATAATGATCACATCACTTCTTGCATTGCAAGAACTGTTACAGAAGCAGGTTTTGAATTTCTGGCTCACCGTCAGGTTCCCTGTGGAGACGGATGTATTTCATTCGGGCAAGCACTTGCGGCAGGGTTAAGCATAACATCTGAGAATAAGTTTTAAAAACTTTCCTGTCAGGTTGATGCTCAATTTTTTAGCATATGCGGTTATATCTTACCTTAGAAGTTTAGATTTAGAAATACTTCACTATTACCATACTCGTTTTCGTTTTTTTCGCATTATTTGAATACTAATATTACTATTGTACTGAAATTTGATTAGAAAGACTGAAATACAAAATTAAATAAATGATACATACTTAGATAGAAAAGGGTATACTTAGATAAAAAAGGGGGCATAAATGGGGCTAGGTAGTGTACGCATCAGAGTCGTAACAAGTAGGGATGAGATTTCCGGCCTGGGGACAGAGGAGAAGGCAGTACATCTTGCTTTTAGACCTTCGGACCGAGATCTTTTTAGTCTGGTCAAGACCTGTCCTGGGATTGAACTACTCCAGCTTCCCGCATCTTCCTATGAAGGACTCTCCAAATTTATCAGGATGTATTTAGCTTCTTCAGGTATTCATCTGGTAAAAGGGGATGTCAGCGGGCACTGGCATGATCTTAACAATTACTTTGTGATCCCCGCTTATGTGCTTGAAAAAATAAACGAACTGAAAGTCCAGGGAAGAACAGATGAAGAAATAATAGGTGAGATTACACATATAAGAAAAATTAGCCCTGATATGATCCTTCACCTACTTCACAGTTCTTTTCTGACATCAAGCCCTGAGCGGCCGCGAATGAACAAAATTTAAATAAAAAATTCCGGTTTTTCTTCAAGAGGATTTACAGACGCTTCCACCATTTTTTTGAAGCTTTCTGTTCTTCTATCTGCCTTAACCCCTCAGATGCCAGTTTATGCTGCATTTTATATTTCCGGTTTTCTTCACTAACCCTGGAAAATGCTTCCTCTTTACTTGCAAGGGTTCCTTTTAACTGTTTTATAAACTCTTCTTTTTCTCTAAGCTGAACTGCCAATTTTTCTTCTCCTTCAAAAGCTGAGAGCTGCTTCTCAAGTTTTTTTATTTTTTCTTCGGCTGTAGCAAGCATAGTTTCCATAGTGTTTATTTTTCTTTCTTTCAAGGAAAGCTTCTCTTCAATTTTCCTCATCTCCCCAGCCCTTGTAATAACTTCTTCAGCCAGGGTCTTGAGGTCTTTATCTTTTATGGAAACACTTTTCTCAAGCTTTTCGATCTCTCTTTCTTTTGTTGAAATCTTTTCTGCAAGAATTTTTCCGCTTTCCGTTTTCTTCAGGAGTTTCTCAGTAAGACTCTCAATCTCATCTTCTTTTTCTATGAGTCTGGACTCAAGACGTTTGGCTTCTTCACTTTTTATCGTAAACTTTTCCTGAAGTGCTTGGAGTTCCGAATCCTTCTCAACAAGAAGTTTTTCATGTACTTCAAGTTCTGTTCTCAGCTTGCCGACTTCTTTTTCCCAGTCTGCAGTCTGTTGGTCAAATTCTTTTATTTTCTGGATTTGTTCCTCAAGTTCAGCTTCCAGGTTTCTCATTTCTATCGACTTGCTATCTGGGTTATTTCCATAAGTATACAGCTCTTTTTCTTCGGAGCGGAGCTCGATCTGCCCCCTGGTGTTTTCACAAATCTCAGCCCAGGCAAGGATGGAAGCTATAGGAGTAACTCTCTTAAACACGGGGTCACCTTTCCTGCAGCCATAAACTTTGCTGGCAATATAACCTTCCAGAGTATCAAGGCCAAGGTTAGGGTCTCCCAACTTCGAGTTTGTTGCATTTCCTTTCTTTACCTTTCCATTGTTTTCCTTTATACAATTGACAGCTTCGGTAAAGATTTCCCAGGGAAGAAATGGTTCTTTTTTCAGGTTGTCAACATAGACTCCATCCGTTTCGGCTCGGGCTTCAAAAAACTGTTTCCTGCTCATCAGCGGAATCTTTGCCGGATTTCCTTTTTTATTAAACTGACTCTTTATTTTTGAGATAACAGGATCTTCCATGCATGAGCCTCTTCAAACGATATCTAAAGTATATTGAACATGGCATTTTATAAAAGTTGTGTGATTTTCCACTTTATAAGCGTGTAAATAAGAAAGTAAACATCAAATTGATCTCTTTACTGATGATTTGAGGTCCTTCAGGTTTGGATTGCCATATTCCTCACTTTATAGTCCAGAAAGCTTTCATACTCATATATTTATATTCGAAAAGTCTTTTCATTTCTTTTTGTGTGTGTTTTTATATATTTGAGGCTGTAATATCTATTCTTTCTAATCTGAAAAATAATTTATTTTTGTTTTCCCTTTAAAAAATCAACTCCTTACTCGAAATCAACGACTTTGATTCTGTAAACAGTCTGTGCAGAGAAGCAATAGCTCTTGTTTATACAAGTGTTGTTTGAATAACTTCCCTATTCATTATTTAGCGCCTTCTTTTATTTTATTGGGCAACGAATTTTGTCGAAGATATATATTTTTCTGGTAACGGCTACTATATCTATTTTTGAGGCTTATATTAACTTGTCATAAGAACTCGGGAAGATCCGGATCTTTTCCTAATACATTTTAGTATACATGTAGAGACTATCGAGCTTTTAAACGTAGAATACTTATTGCAAGTTTAAAAGAGGTGTCAAAATGGATGATTTGCCAGCAAAAGTCCAGGAATTAATTAAAGAACTGGATGAAGCAGCAGAAGATGAGGATCTGGATAAAATCAAAGAGCTTACTCAGATACTTTTGAAAACGGGGGTTGATGTGGAAACAATCACTCTTGAAAAACTCTCTCTTCTCGTGATGGAGGGTGAGGAAGAAATGTCCCAGGGCTGGACAAGGGTGGCAATTCAGGCAGGACTTGATCCATTTAAGACCCTTATTGAGGGACTCGCTAAAGGTATGAGCCTTATTGGTGCAAAATACGAAAAAGGAGAAGCTTTCGTACCTCAACTTTTGATAGCTTCGAGTGCAATGTATGGCGGTATGGATCTCCTTGATCCTTATCTGAAGCAGGAAAAAAATACTGCTTCAAAACCTTTAACTGTTGTCATCGGTACGGTTGAGGGTGACGTCCACGATATAGGGAAAAATATCGTAAAAACCCTGCTCAGTGCAAACGGCTTCAACTGTGTTGATCTTGGAAACGATGTTCCTGCTTCAAGGTTTATTGAAGCTGCAAAAGAAAATAGGGCAACGGTAATCTCCATGAGTACCTTGATGACCACTACCATGGCCGAGATGCCAAAGGTCATTCATATGCTTGAAGAGGAATGTATAAGGGACAAGTTACTGGTAATGGTCGGCGGCGCTCCGGTAACAACAGAATATGCCTCTCAAATAAAAGCAGATGTTTCTCCCCACGATGCGGTCAGTGCAGCAAGCTGGTTAAAGGCATCTGTCTTAAATTATCCCTCTGAGAGTGCAAGATGGGGTTGAATGCTTATACTTTTCACTTTCAGATTAATTCTTTCGGTTTAATTAATATAAAAAGAACAGGATAAAAAGGAGCTAAAAAATGGTAGCTGAGATGACCTCAAAAGAAAGAGTTCTTTCAATGCTCAACCGAAAACAGGTTGACAGGGTTCCTGTAGTTACAGGCTCTACTATGGTCAAGGAATATATCGAAAAAAGCGGAGGTGTCTGGCCTGACTATCATTCAAACCCAGAGATGATGGTCAATACAGCAGGCCTTATTCACACTGATGCCGGAATTGATAATGTTGTCGTGCCTTTTGGTATGTTTATAGAGTCTCATGCTGTTAACCTTGAAGTAAAGATGGGAAGAATTGATATCCAGCCTTCAGTAAGGAGTTTTTTTAGCAATCCAGAAGAGGTAAAATATGACAACTTCCTCGAAGACAAGTATGTAAAGACAACCCTTGACGCTATCAAGTTGGCAAAAGAAAGGTTCCCAGATGCAGCTGTGACTGCTTTTCTTGTTGCTCCTGTGACACTTGCAGGAGACCTTATGGGAGCTGAGAATCTTTCCGTGCTTAGCATTAAATGCCTTCAGAAGGAAAAACAGATGCAGAAGATGAAGAACTGGATTTCTGTTGCTCTTGAGATCAACAAGATTTATGCCAGAGCCTGTGTTGAGGCTGGTGCAGATGTTCTTTACTATTCCGATGCATCTGCATCTCCTAATCTCGTAATGCCTGAGTTCTATTATGAAGTGGCTGTTCCGGCAGAAAAAGAGATTGGAGATTTTGTCCATTCCTTAGGTTGCCCCTGGGAACTTCATATTTGTGGGAATACTACTCCTATTGTTGAGGGTATGGCAGCCACAGGAGCAAACTGTCTGAGTGTCGAGCAGGCAGTCAAAATGAGCGAGGTTACAAAAATTGCAGGTAAAGTACCTGTTATTGGAAATATTACTCCCCTCCTTATGGTAGAAGGCAGTGAAGAACAGATCACCGGAGCGGTCAGGAACGCTCTTGACGGCGGAGCAAAGGCAAGTATGCTTGGTTGTGGAACTCCTCCTCTTAGCACTTCTGACAGGCTTAAAACCTGGGTCAAGGCTGTAGCTGACTGGTCAGCAGAAAACCTTTGATCAGGTATATTAAAAGTGAAGTTGGACATAAATTTGATCCAGATGTCAGTTTCTGTAACCAGATGCCAGTTTCTGTAACCAGATATCAGTTTCTGTAACCAGATATCAGTTTCTGTAACCTTATCTTACAGGTACTGTCATCTTCCTTTTAATAATAATTAATAATGCCCCAGTAGTAACTCAATATGTTATTTTTATCACAATTTCATCTTTTTATGATTAATTTTTTAATCGGTCGATCCAGGGTCTAGTTTTTTCATTTTATAAAGTTATAACAGTAACTGGAACTTTTTTCAAGCCGAAACCCTAGACAACTAGCATCTGTCTAACTTGTAAAAAGCTTTTTTACAACTTGGAACTGAAAGGGGAAGTTTTAAACTGGCTTCATAGTTGAAGAAGACTTTTCAGATATTATCTGGTTCTAAAAAGTGACTGTCTTATACCTTAGTTTTTATAACCTTTTTGATCCTACAAAAACAATAATCTTTTTAATATAATGTAACTATATTTACTTGTTAATGTAAATGCACGTGCTTATTATTATTCTAAAGACATTTGCCTATTTTCCCTTCGAGATTTATGGCGTTGTTCTATTCGGTTTAGGTTATTTCATTCTGATTTATAAGCCCTGGTGATCGATATTGGATCCTTCATGTCTAATAAAAACAATCTTCTTCTCTGAAAAAAGAAAAAATGTACTGATTCTATTACTAAAGGAAGGCCCCAAGAACATAGATGAAATCAAGGATGTACTTGATGTTAGTTCAAGCGCGTTGATGCCACAGATTAAGAAGCTTCTTAAATGGGATCTTCTAACCTACGATCCCGAAGAGGATGTATATAAACTGTCAGACATGGGAGCTCTAATTGTTGAGAAAATAGAAGAATTCCTCAATATTGTAAATATTTATGCGGAAAATCATGAGTACTGGGAGACCCGTGACCTCAGCGAAATCCCCTATCATATGAGAAAACGAATTGGTAATCTAACACACTGCGAGCTTCTCGTAGCAGACCGCGATTGTCTGTTTGAGTTCCATCCGACTTTTGTTGATAATCTCATTAACTCCAAACATGTTATGATGGTCAGTTCAACTTTTCAACCTCAAACTACAAGTCTATTTTCAAAACTCCTTGAAAATGACTCTAAACTGAGTGTTGTATTTACTGAACTGATTTTCAATAAATTTCTCGAAGATTTTCCTGAACAGTTCCGGTACTTTCTCTCTCATGAAAATATGAGTATTTCCATAAGGAGTGGACATATCGGTCCTCTTACTCTTGTTGTCACGGACGCCTTTATGGCTCTCTGGCTTTTCGACAAAAAAGGAAGGTTTGATGGCACTACTTTAATAAGCTATGAAAAAAATGCTCTCAAATGGGGTCGGGAACTCTTCACCTATTACTCCAGTATCTCAAAAATGGTTTATATTGATCATGATACCAAAAAAATGGAGGTCGCCGGATATAATATTACAAAAGCGAATATATTTTGATCCTGTGGCTTTACATTTTGATCTGTAGCTTTTGAAGTTTTACATGAGTTTTTTCAAGCTATATTTAATAATGCTACTGATGTATTTAGTGCTGTGATTCCAAAATAGATCTGTAAAGCTTGAATTTTTAATAGGTCCGGAATTACGGAGTTTTTTCAGGAATTTAGTAGTGTACCGGAGTTTTCTGTAAATAGAGCAAAATTTTGTATACTGACCAGAATTCAGTTTTCGTGATTTTGATCCTCCAACGGCCAACTTGTTTAATTTATGATTTAACAGAAAAGTTGACACGCTACTTTAATCAAGTACTAATAAACAAACAAACAAACAAACAAA
>DUGT01000002.1:17527-19667 GCA_013331275.1 Methanosarcina sp.
TAAATAAGTAAATAAATTAGTAAATACGTAAATAAATAACTAAATAAATAATATATAAAGAAGTCTGCAGTTATACTGAAATTTTAATCTTTTATATTTCTTATGAACATAAAAAATAAAATATCCTCTATTATGCTGAATTCAGCTAATTCTTTTATAATGCCTGGAAATCTATTGCCTTCTGTTCCAGTGTCTTCACTCTTAAAATTGCCCTAACCTGACAAAAATGAAATTATCTCAAACAAATTCTGCATTTTTCTATGGATTTTGTTCTTGACACGGCTGCAAAATCTCTCAAGTACTTCTTTAAATTTTCCTAAAAAAACTGTTCTACATATTGATTTTTGTTATTTAGATGAGATTCTTGCAAAAATAACTGAAAAAATGTAAATTTAAATTCTTTTTAAATGATTCAGGTAATTATAGAAAAATATTTAATGAAGAATTTTTTACTATCACATGAAAAAAATAGATACATCTGGAGGTTCAACTTTGAAAATAAGGGTTGTGAGTTCAAGAGAAGAAATCTTTACACTGAATCCAAATGAGAGAATAGTGCATCTGGCTTTTAGGCCTTCAAACAAGGATATTTTTTCACTGGTTGAGAACTGTCCTAAGATTGAGGTTATACAGCTGCCGAAATCTTACAGGCGTACTGTCTCAAAATCCATAGAAATGTTTCTTGAAATGCAGCGTATCCAGCTCATCGAGGGCGATGTCTGGGGTCACAGGAAGGACATAAACGAGTATTACCGTATTCCTTCATCAATAATTGAGGAAATAAGAGAGCTGAAAATTGAAGGTAAATCCACTGAAGCCATTGAGGAAAAGGTTTCAAGGGAAAGCAAACTTAACCCTGAGATGGTTGCTTACATCCTTAGAAAGGATGTTACAGCCTGAGAGGTTGAGGCAGTAGCTTTAACTTCTCCCTATTCTTTTTTTGTTTTTATTGTCTATGTTTTATCCTTTTTACGGCTCATTATTTCTTCGAAATCTGCTTTCTTTAAAATTTGAATCTCTTATTATTGCGATCTTTCCAACTTTTTTACTTTATTAACCTTTTAAATATTATTATTCCATAACGTTTAATACTTATAAAATTTTATTTCCTTCTTACTTATTACACTCTTCTATTTTCTCTGACAATGCTTTCGAATCTTTTATAGAACTTAATAGTATAACTTAAATTAAATTGAAAAAGAATGCTTTCTGCTAAAATTGATCAGGTAGAGGTAGAGCCGGGCAGTAAATTTTTTAAAACTGATCAGGCTAGGGTAGAGTCTGACACTGGATCTTCTAAAGTTTCATCAGATTGGCATAAGTTCTCAACTTTTTGCAATATTGAAATATACTTATTTTCTATGTTTTCCCACGAGTAATTTTGCAAAACAAACTCCATCCCGTTTTTACCCATAGCATTCCTCATTTCATCCCTTGCCAGGAGAAGATCCAGGCATGCCTTAAACTCCTCATAGTTTTCATAGTACAGGCCGGCATTACCTCTGATACACTGGCCCTTTAACACATCGCATTTTCCGTTTACAAGTACAGGAGTTTTACAGAGCCAGGACTCCAGCAGAACCATAGACAAACTTTCATACTTTGAGGGCATTACTAATAGTTTTGCCGCTTTAAGTCCGTCAAACTTGTCCTGCTCAGGGACAAAACCTAAAGAAAGAATATCAGGACTTTGAGGGATCTTCATAGTCTGTTTTCCAAGTAAAACGAGTTTTACAGAAGACGGCTTTTCCTCTTTATACCGGAGGAAATACTCAAATAGCTCATGACAACCTTTGGATTCGTCAACTCTTCCTACAAAGATAATGAAATTATCCAGATTATATTTCCGGGCAAACAAAGCTGCATTAGTTCTATAAGGAATATCTATACCTACACCCACAACATCAGAAGGTATATTCGAAACCCTGAATTTTGAAGTGACAAAGTTTTTCTCTTCTTCTGTATTAAAAATAAACCGCCTGGGGTATTTGAAGAGTGAATCGAATATCGATAAATAGATGGGAGGTTCATCATGTGCCGTAGGAACAAGCAGAGCTTTTTCTTTTACCTGTGGAAGGCCGAAGAAGGTAGTACAGTAAAGATAGGTAAAAAAGATAAAGCAAGTATAATCATCTTTAGC
>DUGT01000002.1:19908-26183 GCA_013331275.1 Methanosarcina sp.
TCTCTTTCATAATCAACCCGAAATCTCCTGACCCGCACTCCATTCAAGGTTTCAACCCCTGCAGGATATTCATTCCTCCAGGTTATGTAATCTACTGCACAGGTAGTTAACACTTCTACCTTACAGTATTTTGATAAATGTTCTGCTAAGAGCCTGCAGTGGAATTCGGCACCTCCATTAACTTCAAGGCCGTAACGCTGGACAACTAAGGCGATTTTCACTCTATCACCTTTTGAATATATTCTTTTAGTAAATTTTCCATGGTAGGTCTTTCAAAGTGTTTTAGTCTTTCTCTCTGTTTCCGGATGATTCTTTTTCTGAAAACTTCATCCTTTACTACAAGATTAATCATCTCTGCAATCTCATCACTGTTAAGTTTATTAATCAGTATTCCAGAGTCTCCAAGAGTGTCCGGGATTGCAGTACAATTATAAGCGAGAATGGGAGTATCAAAATACATACTTTCAACAAGCGGGACGCAAAAGGTTTCCCACTCACTCATGCACAGAAACACATCAGCCAGTTTATAGTAAGAAATCAGGTCATCCATCGAGACTTTCCCAGGAACATAAACATCTTTTAGCTTTAGCTTTCTAATTATCTCCTGCAGTTGATCAAGATAACTTTCGCAACCTTCGAAATTACCTATCAAAAACAAACGTGATTTTGGATTTATAAGCTTATAATATGAGAAGATTTTAAGAATAAGATGCTGGTTCTTTTGAGGAATAACCCTTCCAACAAAAAGAAGATTCACATAATCATCGTCAAATTTCGACAAGATACTTTCATTCGGATTTTTATTGTAAACGTTAAGGTCCAGTAAAAGTGGAAAAATTTCAGTGTTTTTAAACCCCAGGTTATTCAGCTCTAGCTGGGTATATCGAGAATTTGCCAGTGCCAGGTTTGTTATCTCTGGATATGAATTGAGCTCCTCTCTTCCCCTTACTAGTAAGTACTGGATGTAATCATTGATTCCGTAAAGATATTTTTCAGGCGTAATTCCGTGAAACCTTATTATTTTCTTATCCGGCAACTTTCTTACATAATTAGAGACATCGGAGCCTATTGAAAAGTGAAATATCAACACATTGTCTTTTGAAGAGACTTTATCATATTCAAGATATTTTTTAGCATCCATTTCAGGGTGTATATTTTCAGCATATATCTGTGAGTCATAGCCCCATTTTCTAAGGGTTTTATTAATCTCAATAACCTCATTGCCTATTGCATCACCAGGACTAAAGGTTGGCAATATTTGATGAATTTCCATACTCAAGCCTCTTCAAGAAACCGTACATATTTTTCCACAATCCGATCCCAGTTAAAGTTCTCATCTACATATTTTTTCCCATTTATAGCCATTTTTCTTCTTAACTGAGGATTCTTTAAGTAAAAGTTAACGCATCCTTCAAACTCTTCAAAATTCTCAAAGTACAATCCGGACCTACCTTTAATACAATGATCCTTTGTTACAGCGCATTCGGAATGAACCAGAACTGGGGTAAGACATAACCACGATTCCATAATTACTATTGAAAAACTTTCGTTAATTGAGGGTTGACAAACAAGGCTCGCAGCAGCAAAGGAATCATACTTATCCTGTTTCCGAACAAAACCCAGGTCAAGAATATCTTTTTTAAATTTTTCCGGAATACTGACCTCTCCGCTTCCTATCAAGACCAGCTTAAGCTCATTCCGATTCCTCTGTTTATACTTACAAAAAAAATCAATGAGGAGAGGAGTGTTTTTACCTGGCTCCCGCCTTCCAGCGTAAAGAATGAAGTCATCATATATTCCGTATTTCTCCCGAAATCTTTTCGCTTCAAAAGAAATATTAGTATCTATACCTTCTCCTAGAGTTATTTGCTTGCCTTTAATGTCAAATATCTCGTTTGCCAGTGTTGCTTCGGGTTCAGCATGGAATATCAGCCCTGCAGCGCTCTGGAACATGTTTTTGTAAATATCCATATATGCATAGCTCTCATCGTGAAGACAGGGTATCAAAAATGATTTTTTTGGATGGACTTGAGACCCATAATATGTAGTTCCGAACATGTAAGGTATGAACAAGAAGTAATCGTACTCAGAACCGTGAGTCTCAAGATAACGGTAAAGATCGTCGCTGTTAATCATTTCTTCGATATATATCTGCTCTTCTTTTGCCGAAATTTTCTGGTTACGCATCAATTTCAAGTTAATGCGATCAAATAACCTGGTATTCCTTTGTCGGACCTTGAATCTTCTAATTGTGACGTTATTCAGTTGGGACACTCCTTCTTCGTAATAATTGGAGCTCCAGTCAGAATTGAACTCTTTCACACAGGTAGTAAGGATTTCAACTTCAATCCCGTTTCTGGAAAGATTCTCAGCCGTGTTTTTACATTCACTCTCCGCACCGCCTGGGATCTCTCCATACCAGGGAACAACAAATGCAATTTTCATTAACACTGCTCCAAAGTTATCTCACAAACTTAAAGAAAGTGGAAAGCAGCCAGAATGTTTACTTATTCATAATTTTCTTGTTACTGGCTTCTTTACTTTTTCCCAATTACCGCATAATCCTGAGCCCCATATAAGGCATCGTTTATCATGTCTATGTTTTGATTGGAGATCTCAATCACTGATTTATTCTCTTCTGCATCCTCAATATCAGGAAGCTTTTGCAATCTCATTTCCGGAGATACGGGGGACAAAAATTTCGTTTCGATATCCCGAAAACCTGCGGTGTTGACTAAAAACTTTAGAGTTTCCGGATGTACAGGTTTTACGTGAGAAAGGTCTATGTAAAAGTTAGCTAAGGAGAATAATGAGAGAGGGTTAACTGTCTCGATAATTATGTAAAAACCGTATTTCAGTTTTTTATTGCAAAGGTTCAGCATATTAATAAGATACTTGGGACTGAGGTGTTCAACTACCTGACTTATAAAAATTCCATCGAGGCTTTTGTCCTTGATTTCTTCAAGGGCTTTTATAGCATCTTTTAATTCGGCGTTCAAACCCTTAGATTTACAGAAGTTTATCATATCCTCATCGACATCAATTCCTCGAGCATTGATGCTTTTTTGTTTTGCTAATTCCAGAAATTCTCCTCGTCCACATCCAATATCAAGTACATTGGTGCAGTTCTCAAAATAACCTATGAAGTTCATCTGATGCTGCAGAATATTTTCTCGTGAACCACGGAACCTTTCTTCAAATACATAATAATTAATCTGAGGGTCAGCGCTGCAAGAGGCATTAATCTGGGTATTAGCACTTCCGGAGGCATTAGTCTGAGTATTAGCATTTCCGGATGAATTAATCTGGGAGTTAGCTTTCCCTGATAAATTACTCTGAGCATTAGCTTTTCCGAGGGAGTGATTCAGGGCACTGGTCTTTCCTGAAGTATTAATCTGGGCATTAGTCTTTCCGGATGAATTAATCTGGGCGTTAGCCTTTCCAGAGGAATCTGTTCCCTGGTTTTCTAGTCCTTTCTGTATTCTGGATTCAAGTACTTTGTTAAGCCAGGCTTTACTCTCAAGATCCAGATTAACAGCAGAAATCATGGATTCTACTTCTTTCTTTATACTGCTGACAACTTCAGATTTTAGCTGTTCAGACTCAACTTTTAACTTTTCAGTTTCACTACTTAATTGCTCAATTTTTGATTTTAAGAGTCTGTTTTCGTCTTCGAGTTCTTCAATTTCCGATGTTAACTTCTCTACTTTATGAGAGCAGGAGGATGCTGTTTCTTTTGCATCACTGAGAACGCCGGCAAGGTTATAATTAAGTTGACTTTGCTTCTGGAATACGGGATCGACATAACGTCTGACTTCTCCGTGAACTAAATTTCGACCTTTTATCAAAAATGCGCCCAAAAGTGGACGATGAGAACTTATAGAATAGTTATCGTTACGAATATCATAATCCAAATTAATTATTCCGGGTTCTTGAGGACTTCTGGCCCTTGGGGAGATCTCTGAAAATACCTGTTCTATTTCTTCAGCACTCTTTGGATCCTCACTTTCTTTTCTTTCCCTTATGTTCTCACGAATTTTTTCCATAATCTCTTCAACATTTATTTCATCGTCTTTAATCTCGAATGTATTATCCACTTTTGATTCCTCTGACCTGCATTCGTCCGGGTTTTGCTCGACTTTTGCACTAATGTTAAGTAAAGGCTTATTAGTAATTTCCTGAAACCAGAAACAGCCTTCCTGCACGAGGTCAATTTGTAATTGGTATTCCCCGTACTCTTGAGGAGCGACGATATCTACTTGAAGATCCCGCTGTTCTTTAGAATTTAAAGCAGGTAGTATTTCAGTCCTGAGCCCATCAAAAATTTCACAGGTACTATCAGTTTTCAACCAGTGATAAGAGATATGCACAGGATAAGGAGGTAGAGATACAAGCCGCTCTTTTCCGTTATTCTTAAGAGTTATATTCAACTTGAACTTTTTATTTGAAAAAGTATTAATTAAATCCTTTTCCGACAAGGCTTCTACGTTCACTCCTTCACAATCAAGTTTTTTGGGAGATAATAACTGAACAATCCGATCTCTGTCAAGATCTTCAAAAGAGCTTACAGCAAGGATAGTTCTGGCATTATTGTACTCTTCCGAGCTAAATGAGTTTGTAAGTGAGCCTGCTAAATCTTGAGAATCATTTACCCATGTCAGTATATGTGAAAAATATTTATTTAAGTTGAGGAAGAGGCTTTGAGGAGTTTGTTCATTGACATATCTCAGATCCTCATAAAAAGTCCTGGGATTTTCTGGAATGTAGAGCCCAATGGATTTTGCTATCTTCCGTTTTTCTTCATAAGTATACTGATAGTACAACTTATTAGGGTGAATATACGTAATGAACAAACCGTTTTCTTTAAGGAGTTCGGCGATTTTTAAAATGATTAATTCAAGTTTATCCTCTGGAGTACGCTCAATTAGATCAGTTGCAATAATTATATCATATTTCTTATTAAATTTGTGATTTAAAAAATTATCCTGAATAAATTCCAGATTTTTGATTGATTTATCGGCCAGGTATGTGGCTTTTGCCTTCTGAATCGCAGAAGAGGAGTCGTCAATTCCTGTTACGTGAGCTCCGGACCTTGATAAGATATAGGAGAGCTCTCCTCTTCCGCAGCCCACATCCAGTATATTCATGTCTTTATTCGGATTAGCAAGACAAGAAATGGAAATTAAACGAGAATCTTCAAATTCTCTACCTTTATACCTTTTATAAGAATCAATAATATCTTCCAGATTCGAATTCTCTTTGTTCAGGCCTTCTACGAACATATGCTTAGCTGAGCTTTTGGTTTTAATCAGTAGTTCACCTGCATAAGAAGGAATCGTTATGGAAAACTCGATGAAATCCTTATATTTGTTTAAAAAATAAGTCGCACTTAATAAGTTTTCATCAGACCAGAAGTAACCGTCAACCAGGATCCATTTTCCTTTTTCCAGTGCCAGCTCCAAATCATGGAACGTACTATCTCCATCTTTCTGGCCGTTAATATGAATAAGGTCATAGAAATCTCCAGGTAATGTAGTCATTGACCGACTATCGGCCAGCAAAAATTCAGCCTTGTAATTTTTTGTGATTTCTTTGGCCCAGTTATCCGCTCCTTTACTTCCTTCAAGAGCATTCAAACCATTGTCTATTCCCAGATAAGTTGCATTTTCTGAAGCCTTAAGAAAAGTTATTGCACTATAACCATACCCGACTCCGATCTCCAGTATAGATGTTGGACGGATTATTTTTGCAATTGCAAATTTCATGCGGTAATAATCAATCCATTCGTTGAATTGATGTGAAAATTTATCCCCAGGAAATGCATAATTCCTGAAATCGTAGTTAGTACGGTTATAAATAGAGATTAACTCATCCAGCATACTCTGTTCTCCAGAAAGCAATTTATTAACATGAGCAATTAACAGTTTATATGTTACTTTTCATAAGTGAATACTAGTAAAATGACAATTTGGTTCATTTTTGATATTTCATAAGTGAATACTAGTAAAATAATAATTTGATTTAGATTGATCTATCCTAAAATTATCTCACTTTCAACTTCTTTTATTCTTAGGATAGCATGTCTATTTTCCGCTGACCTCTTACGTGGAGAAAAAATTAGTTATGTATGCAAAAATACTCTATGTCTCTACCTGATATATTTATAATCCTTTACTAAGTCTTTCATTCTTTACTAAATCTTTTCTTTTTTGCCGAATCTTTTATTTTTTGCCAAGCCTTTTATTTTTTACCAAATATTTCATTCTTTACTAAGT
>DUGT01000002.1:26327-29678 GCA_013331275.1 Methanosarcina sp.
TTTCATTCTTTACCAAGTCTTTCTTGAATTTCTATTTTTGGTTTCATATTGAAAACTCCAGAATAGACAATTGCATTACTATTAGGAATTACTTTCAATACTTCTATGTCGTGAGCCATGAGCAAATATTCTTCAAAAGCATCTCTTCCGTATCCCTTATTTGCCACACCGACAGAGAATGAATAATCTCCTGCCGAGAGTGGAAATAGGAATTCCCAGGTTAATTCTGCAATCTGCCCTTTTTTTAGAGTAAAAGTTTTAATGCCACTACAATATGTATTTGTTTCAAATACTGACACACCCAGGTTGTTTCTAACGTGAAGACCAAAGTGAGGATCGGATAATTCTTTCAAGGCCTTAACTTGATACATAACTTTAACTACCTGTTCACTCTCAATGTGCAATATTTCCTCATTTTTTGAGTTCAGGACCTTAAAGGAGAGAAGTTCAACTTCCCCTGTTGAAGCGCTTGGGTTTTTGTGACCTGTATGGTCATCTGTTATTTCATTTACTATTACCTCGGTATTTCCCATATGTGATTTACTCAAAATTATTCCATGGTAATAATCAATTATATCTTTTGGGTCGCCGGAACTGATTATATGGCCATGGTCCAGCAGTATTGCCGAATCACATATTGTTTTCACAGCGTTCATATCATGAGATACAAAAATAATAGAGCCACCGTCATTTTTAAACTCTAATATTTTTCTCATACATTTTTGCTGAAAATATGCATCTCCTACTGACAGTGCTTCATCGACTAAAAAGCATTTTGGTTCTGCATGCATTGCTATTGAAAACGCAAGTCTCATAAGCATACCTGAAGAGTACGTTTTGATCGGGTCATAAATAAACTCTCCAAGCTCTGTAAAATTAATGATGTCATCTTTTTTTCTTTCAATTTCGTCTTTATCCATTCCTAGAAATGTTCCGTTCATGAAAATGTTTTCAAGACCTGTAAGTTCATGATCAAAACCCGTTCCAAGTTCAAGTAAACCGGTAATTTTTCCATCTACTTTTATAGAACCCTCATCAGGAAGCAAAACACCGGAAAGTATTTTCAATAAAGTAGATTTGCCAGCCCCATTTTGTCCCACTATTCCGAGAGTTTTTCCTTCTTTGACTTCAAAAGAGATGTTTTGCAATGCATTTATTTCTCGGTGGTATTTCTTCCTGAAGATTTTCTCTTTTAATCTGTCAGCGGGTGAGTGATATGACTTGAATGTTTTTGAAACACCTGATACTTTGATCATTTTGTATTCACAACTTGTAATTTTTAATTATATAAAGTCCCGAACATCCTTTTCAAGCTTTTTGAAAGTAAAACCTGCACACAGCAGAATTGCAAAACTCAACAGGAATAGATACAGAATAGCCTCTAAGTCCGGACTCTGCTCATATATAAAGACACTATGGTAGGCATGAATGAATGTAAACGCCGGGTTATAGACCATAATTTTTTTGACGTATTCTGGAAGTATATCATAAACATATACAATCGGTGTAAACCAGAACCAGAACTGAAGTACAATTCTTACGATCTCTCTTAAATCTCTTATAAAAACAACAAATATTCCTATAAAAAATCCAAGTGAATAGGCAAAGAGTTGCTGTACCAAATATATTAATGGAATAAATAAGATTACAGGTTTTACTCCATATCCGCTAATTAGAAGTAAAAACAAGAATACTCCCATTGTCACGACAAAAGTGATACTTTCCGAAATAGCAATATAAAGAGGGAATGAAGAAAGATCAACCTTTACTTTTGTGATTATATGTTTTTTATCTAAATAAACGGTGGCCGTTCTTGATACCGTGTTTGAAAAAGCATTCCAGGCAACTACACCAGAGGTAAGATAAAATCCATATGCGTAAACCGAAGACGAGCCAGGCAAACGCGATCCCATAAGATTAGCAAATATAACGGTAAATATAAAAATATCTACAAGTGGATAAATGAAGTTCCACAAAGCTCCTAAGGTAGACCCGGAATACTTTTCAGTAATATCTCTTTTTGCTAATTCAAGAATTAAGCCTATATTCAAATTAATATCTCCTGATTATTACTTCGCCGGAATGACAGAGTATTGTATTTTTCGAGGAATAGTCTGGTTACCGGAAATTATCTCTCACAAAAACAGTTTTCTGGGGTAACATTATTTTTCATAGCATTTACAAAATTCGAGAGATCGAACAGAGCTGCTCTCTTAAAGCATTCGTTTCCATAGCTTGACGGGTTTTTCGAGATATTCTTTACTGCCCTGATTATATTTTGGACATCTGCTTCCACAAACACACCGGTTTTTCCGTCGATTACCGTTTCCTTAAATCCACCTTCGTTTACAGCTACTACAGGTTTTCCACTTGCCATAGCTTCTACAGGTGTCATCCCGAAATCCTCGTCCATGGCAGTGCAGATAAAACCTCTACAACGGGAGTAAAGGTCAAGCAATTCCGTCTCTGAAACCTCACCAAGAACCTTTACGTTTTCAGGTAAATTGTCAAGGATATTTTTTGCGTAACTTTTTGCGTGATCTCCTTTGGAATATCCCCCAACAATGACAAGCTTTTCTTCGGGCATTTTCTTAAATGCCTCAATTTGAATTTCAACTCGTTTTTCAGGATAGAGCCGGTTTACTGAAAGCCAGAAATCACCGTACTCTTTACAGGTAAATTTTGAAGTTTCTACAGGGGGATAGATAACTTCAGCGTCCCTGTGGAAATACTTTTTGATTCTTGTTGAGGTATTTTTAGAGTTAGTTACGATTTTACAGACATGGGAAAGGTAGTATTCGGAAGCTGGCCTGTGGAGCCTGACCCAAATCCTGAAGAAAATCGAAATCCAGATAGGTTGCCTGCTGATAAAAGTCTCGTAAAGGTCATAAAAAGCTCGTGTAGGAGTATGGCAATAATACAGGTTGGGTTTGTGTTTCTTTGCTGCGAAATATGCCCAGTTACCTGAAAAAATAAAAAAATCATATTCCTTTGAAAAATCACAGGATGCAAATTGAAAAGATGCGGAAATCTGCTTCAGAGGAGGTACTTTTGGGGTTTTTCCCAGGCTGATTATATGTATATCGGAGTACCCCATCTTTTTTACGGACTCCATGTTCAAGTCAGTAGTGATAACATCGGCATTGAAGTATTTTGCAAGCATGAGAACAAGTTTCTCTCCGCCGCCAATGGCTCCGAAATAATCATGAAATATGGCTATTTTCATCGATTTCTCACTTTTTCAGGGGGTTTTAACAAATACAGATAAAAAGCTAATAAAATTATATGTGGCCATTCAGTTGTGCACATTCAATTCAGTACACATTCATTTCAATGCACATTCAATTCAGT
>DUGT01000002.1:29844-39814 GCA_013331275.1 Methanosarcina sp.
TCAATTCAGTGCACACTCAATTCAATGTACAATCAATTCAGTGCAAATTCAATTCAATGCACATTCATTTCAATGCCAATACCTCGTTTTTCTAGGAGTGGGGTAATTACTGTATTGGGTTTTTATAATCTGAAGCTTCCTATCCATCCTTAAATTACCAGTACAAAATTTATCTGTAATATCTGATTTCTGATTAATAGTACAGGGTTTCCTGCAAGATTTCAACAATCCATTAAGTTCAACGATTATAAATATATTGAAAATTGTATCTCAACAGTAGAGATATATAATACTTTCAGATGAGATGGTTCATTAGTTATATATAATACTTCCCGGATGAAATGCCTCATTAGATGGTGAGGTGATCTATTAGATAGCAAGAGGATTAGCCAGGTATTTATAACAGTTAACTTTCACAGTTAACTTTCACTTCATTTAAATATAGTCAACCCTCACTTTATTTATATATAGTTAACCTTAATTCATTTAAAAACAGCTAACCTTCAATTTAAGCGTCACTTTAGTATTATTTATCCGATAATAAAAACTTTACTCTGAAGATTGGGATCCTTAAGCATTACGTTAGCGCTATTTACTTCGTTTACTCTCTTAGTATATGTCTAACGGTGTAAATTCAATATTGAGGCTACAATTACAGTCTACGGTCATACATATTAAGAATATCCATATTGTCACATATTAATAATATTCACGTTATCAACATATTAATAATATTCATGGTATCAACATGTTAAGAATACTCACACTATTATTTAGATCATAAAACAACCTTAAAGTTATTATATTAATTCAACCACTATCAAAGACTAAGATATGCAAAAGTTCAATGAATGCAAAAGTTAAAAACTGAAAGAGATGGTTACTACGAACAAAGGCATGGGATGTCCGGTGGCAAAACGGCCCACTCATAATTTAAAATTCGGTATTATTTCTTTGACTGCAGTTGTATTGATTGCTTTTCTCATGCGCATGATTTCATATTCTGCCGTTACTGCAAACGGAAGCATAAATGTTCTGGGATATGATAGTTTCTACCATATGCGGCGCATTTTATATACAGCTGTCAATTTTCCCCAGCCCCTTAATTTCGATTCTTATATCAATTACCCTAATGGTTTTGAAGTAGGGTGGCCCCCTCTTTTTGATTTCCTGGGTGCGCTGCTTGCAAATATCCTGGGAGGAGGTCACCCGAGCCTGCATACTACTGAGTTTGCAGGAGCTCTGCTGCCAGTGCTTCTGGGAGTTCTGGCAATAATTCCATTGTATATAGCAGCTGCTTCGGTATTTGACCGAAAAACCGCACTTCTTGGGGCCTTGATTTTTGCAGTGATTCCAGCTCATGTTTACATCTCTCGGTTTGGAGCAGTTGACCATCACGTAGCAGAGACTCTCCTCTCAACTTCGGCTTATGCATGTTTCTTACTTGCTTTAAAGTGGGCAAGAGAAGGTTCTCTTTCCCTGACCTCTCTCAAAACTATCTCTTCAGAAAAGAAACTAATAAAATCGTTAGCTCTCGCAGGAGCATCCGGACTATTCTTTGCACTTCTGATTTACACATGGATAGGAGCCCCGGTGTTTGTAAGCTTTATTGTATTCTACGCATTCATACAGACCACACTCGACCTTAAGGCCGGGAAAAGCTCAGCCTATCTTCTTATATGTTCTACTGTGACCCTTCTTGCAACACTTATCTTTACCATTCCCCTGTCAGCAGAGTCCTTGCGTCCAGGTCTGGAAATGAGTGCTATGTATGTTTCCTGGTTCCAGGTGTTCTATATGTTCATCATGATAGTCGGAACCTTAATTCTCTGGGGATTTTCCCTATATATCTCGAAAAGAGATCTGGATTGGAAGTACTATCCAGCTGCTTTAATACTGGTCTCCGTAGCAGGGCTTCTATCTCTCAGAATTTTTTCCGCCGAATCCTATTCTTTCATAATTGAAGGAATGAATTTCTTCCTCGGAAAAGGTGAGTATATAGGCACGATTGTCGAAGCCTTGCCAATGTTTTTAACTGCACAGGGAAAACTTACTTTTTCGCCAGTATTGGGAAGTCTCGGGCTTTGTTTTCTTTCTACTCTGGGAGGCTTTTTCCTGCTTGGCCTTGAGTGGAAAGGAGAAAAAGCAAAGCCAGAAGGGGTGTTTTTCCTTTTATGGTCAGTCTTTTTCGCATATTTAACGCTATCTCAGAGGCGTTTTTCATATCTGTTCGCAGTAAACGTCTCAATCCTTACTTCATACTTCCTCTGGGTTTTACTTCAATCTTTTAACTTTGAGACCGAAGTGAGAAAGCTGGTAAAATTCGGTTCCATTTCCGAGAAAAATGCCGTGCCTGCAGTTAAGGCAGGAAAAGAAGTGAAGGCAAAAACAAAATCAAAATCGAAAACAAATAACTCTTCAGTCTCAAAAAACAATTCTCAACCCGACTATTTCAAAATTGTTTCATCCCTAATACTTCTAGGGCTTGTGTTTATTCCCTGCACATGGGCAGGACTTGCTTTCGCAAAAGATCAGGGCGTAATTGATCCTGTATGGAAAGATTCTCTGACATGGCTTGGAACTTCGAGCCCTGAAACTTCTTACTACCTTGATCCGTCCGGAACTCCCGAATATGGAGTTTTGAGCTGGTGGGATTACGGAAACTGGATCGTTTACAAGGCTAAAAGACCTGCAGTTTCAAACAATTTCCAGACTGGCGTAGACGATTCTGCACATTTCTTCACGACGGCCTCTGAGGAAGAAGCAAAGGCAATTATGGAAAAGCTCAAAGTAAAGTATGTAATAACCGACAATCTGATGGCAGGCGGTAAGTTTGGGTCCATTGTCGAACTCGCAGGTGGGGACATAAGCAAGTATCTAAACGTTCAAACCGTCAGTGGAAATGGTGGGTTTCAAACTGTTGCAACTGCTAAAAAGGAATACACGGAAACCGAAGTATACAAACTTCAGCAACTTGACGGATCAAATCTCGGAAACTTGAGGCTTGTCCATGAAAGTACTGCTTCTGTGGAAGATAATGACACGACCAGTGACGTAAAGATATTCGAATTTGTCCCCGGAGCCAGGCTTTCAGGCACTGCAGACCCAGGACAAAACATTACTGTGACCCTTGAGCTTAGCTCAAACACAGGTCGAAAATTCACATATCAAAATGAAGTAACATCAGACAAAAACGGTTCATTTGAAATAACCGTACCTTACTCGACTGAAAATAAGGCAGGCGGAGTCAATGCTCTATCGACTTATTCCTTGAATGCAGGAGGAAATGCCACAATCTCAGAAATCAAGGTAACGGAAAATGATGTACTGAAAGGGAATAGGGTAGAGGTGAAAATTCCAGACTCAAAATAAGGATTTCCTGAGTCGGATTTTTGAAATGAAAACAGAAACTAAAATTTTTTAATAAATAAAAAGAGAAAAAGGATTTTTTTCATTCTTTTTTCTTCCATTTAAAAGAGAAAAAGGACTTTTTCATTCTCTTTTTCCCTTTAAAAGAAAAAAAGGATTTTTTTCATTCTCTTCTTTCTTCCTTTTATTATTTCCCAAATCGGCTTTACTTAATATCTTGAAAAGACACTTTCAACAGTAGGGATAAAGCTGAAACAAGACCTCATTCTCCCACACTTTCTACTCCTACGGCACTCAGGAACCTTTTCACTACGGCTTCATTAACCAGCCTGAGTAATGTCTGCCGGTCTTTTGTAGCGCTGAAAACTCCAAGAGGAATCTGGGCTCCTGCTGCATTTGCATGTCCGCCGGCATCTTCTCCGAAAGCCTGGCGCATAACTTCACCGAGGTTAATTCTTATATCGTTGCTTCTCCCGGAGATATAAATGCGGTCTTCGGTAACTCCAAAAACTACGGTTGTAGAGATCCCCTCAAGGCTCAAAAGATAATCTGCAGCTTGCGGAAGTGTATCTCTATCTCTTATGTTCCCGACATTCGAGAGAAGATAACTTCCAAGCACCTGCCGGTTTCTTATGGCTTCTCCGAGTACTTCAAGGGTTTCGATGGCCATTGAAGGCTGCTCAAGCTGATCAAGAATTCCGTGGTTCGAAAGGGGGTAAAGGTACGAAGCAGCTGAAAGATCTGCTGGGTCGGTCTTTCGCTTGAAATCCTGAGTATCAGTCCGAATTCCATAGAGTAGGGCTGTTGCCAGGGTCTTGGAGATATTAATATTGAGCTGCTGCAGGTACTTTGTCATTATAGTAGCCGTTGCCCCGAAATTAGGCCGGATATCTATGTACTCAGCCTTTATCTCGTTTTCTCCTGGTGGGTGGTGGTCAATTACAATACCCACAAACGAGTTGGGAGGAACCATATTGTTAACGCCGGGGATAGAACAGTCTATCAAGGCAATTTCATCGTAGCCTTTGAGGCCGTTTTCTTCCATCTTGCCGAGATCAATCCCTAGAAGGTTTACAAAGGCTTTGTTTTCCTGATGCCCTATTCTGCCATGGTAGAGGATGTTTGCCTCAACCCCAATGCTCTTTGCAATCTCTTTCAGGGCTAATCCACTCGAAATAGCATCCGGGTCAGGGTTATCGTGAATTACAATAGCAAGTTTTTTGTCCCTTATCCCTTTCAGCCACCGAGCAAGCCTGTTACCCCTGTGAACCGATTCGGCCCTCTCAAGGGAGCGGGAAAGGGAACTTGCAACAAGCTTGGAAGGCATAAAGACATAATCTGCCCCAAGATCTTCCATTTTCTCCTTGTTTATAATATCTGAGGCGCGAGAAAAGAGTTGAACATCAGGATTAATTGCCTTTTTGAAATTCTCAATGCCCTTTCTGTTAGCCTCATTATTTGATGTCAGGAAAAGTATAACAACAACATTTTTAAGGTCAATCTTATCGACAAGCTCAGGGTCTGAGATATCGCCTACAATAGCCTCAAAGCCTTCTTCCCTGAGAGTCTCAACCTTAGCTTCGTCTTTATCTACAATAATTACGAGCTTATTGCTTTCCCTGAGCTCTTTTGCAAGTGCAAAACCAACACTTCCACTTCCCAGAACAAGGTATCTGGCTTTGACTGTACTTTTAAGATTGCTATCCGCATCTTTTGATAAATTAAGCAAAAATAGTCCTCCCTGTTTTATATAAGTCCAGACAAGTGTAAAGGAAAGCAAACATTTGATCAGAATCCTACCTATTCACATTTTACTGCAGCCAATTAACCGTAAAGTTAACTGTAGTTTTTTGGATTGTTTTTCTTGCTGATTATATACTCTTATGAAATTGAGTTTTATATACTGTATTCTTAAAGAAATAATATGCTTTTTATGGAAAATTCAAAAATTCCGGTATATTATGTTATATCGGAATGTAACATATATACTTAATAACATCAAATAGGTTTTCCTCGCTGTAAAAATATAAGAAATAAATTCCCTCAATTGCTCTGGAGGTATATAACAATTTCTATCTATAAGTCAGAGAATTTATGTGAACTGGAAAGTTCAGTTTTTCATAAACAATTTGAAAGCTTAAGTGGCGGGCAACAGGAGACCACATAGATAGTCCGGTAGGTAATGGTTATGAAGTGCATCAGTTCTTTGAGGATGAAGGCGATAGACCTAAATTGCGAATGCCTTGGGCTTCTACCAATCCAGTTAATGGAAAATGCAGGGGCCGTAATTGCACAGCACATAAGGGAAAAGCTTGAGAGCGGCAGGGTACTTTTTATTGCAGGCAGGGGAAATAACGGGGGAGATGCTTTTGTTGCAGCCAGGCATCTTGCAGGCTCTTTGGGATACAGTGTAAACGTAGTACTGCTGGGAAAATCCAGGGATATAGGAACGAAAGAAGCTCTCCGTAACTTTTCCCTCCTGAAGTTCAGCCGTGTGAATATGTTCGAAATAACGGATTCAAGCCAGCTTGAAGCTTCGGCTTCGGAACTATTTCAGGAAGCTGATCTGCTCGTAGACGCGGTATTCGGAACCGGAATAAGTGGAAAGCTCAGAGAACCCGAATCAACGGTTATCGATCTTATAAATCTTGAAGGGAAAGCCGGAAAAACTGTAATCTCGATTGATATTCCCTCAGGACTAGATCCTGATGGTGGAGATTTTGAAAAAGCCGTGCATGCAGGGCTTACAGTTACTTTTCACCGTATGAAGATCGGGCTTTTGAGCGAGAAGGCAAAAGAATACACCGGCGTGATAAAGGTTGCAGATATCGGAATCTGTACTGACGCCGAGCAGTACGTTGGTCCCGGAGACCTTATGATGCTGCGCAGGCGGAAGTCAGAGGAGCACAAGGGAGATGCCGGAAAAATACTTGTTATAGGGGGAGGTCCGTACTCAGGCGCTCCGACTTTTGCAGCTCTTGCAGCCCTTAAGGCTGGGGCAGACCTTGTGACAGTAGCAGTTCCCGCACCTGTAGCCGAAATAGTAGCATCATATTCTCCTAACCTGATTGTCCGAAAACTCTCTTCAAATGTTCTCTGCCCTGGTGATCTTTCAATCCTTCTGGACCCTATAAGTTCCCATGATGTAGTTGTGATGGGAATGGGGCTAGGGAGAGCGACAGAAACCCTGGAAACCGTCCGAAAAATCATTCCTTTTTGCAGAAAAGCGGTTCTTGACGCCGATGCCCTCTCAGCCCTTTCAGGCACCGTTTTTGAAAGCATTGCAGGCAACTGCGAACTGATAGTAACCCCGCATGCCGGGGAGTTTGCCCGTCTGAGAAATATGGAAACCCCTGAGAGCCTGGAAGCTCGTATTAAAGCTGTCAGGGAGTTTTCGGAAGAAAAAGGGATTGTAACACTTCTCAAAGGAAAAATCGATATCATCTCGGACGGAAAACAAGCCTTGTTGAACAGAACAGGAAATCCGGGCATGACCGTAGGAGGTACAGGTGACGTCCTTGCAGGGCTTACAGGATCGCTTTTTTCCAGAAATCCAGCATTTCTCGCGGCAGCCTGTGCTGCGCATATCAATGGGACGGCCGGGGATCTGGCTTTTGAAAAGGCAGGAAACGGGCTGCTTGCAACGGATGTCCTGGAGAAAATTCCTGAAATAATTAAAATAGCCGAGATAGGGTAAAAAGAAGATTGTGTAAATGAGATAAAGTAAAGTCTAAGTCTAAAATACTATATATTTGCTTAATGGGGAGGGAATTTGTATGGTACCTGAAATTGAAAGGAAAATCGAGCTGGAAATCGAAAGAAACCGGATAAGAATTGCGATTTTTCACGGGGAAGATGAACAGGTCATAAAACTAAATCTTGAAGAAGCCAGCGAACTTAGAGAAGAGCTGGGTAAATTACTTGAAGACTATTCACAAAGAAAGCAAATCAGAATCGACTGATCAAAATCGACTGATTAGAACCGACTGATTAGAACCGACTGATTAGAATTAACCGGTCAAAATCGACTGACTATAATCGATCGATAATAATTAACTGACTATAATCGATCGATAATAATTAACTGATCCAAATCGACTGATCATAATCGACTGATCAGAACCGATTGATCAGAGCCGATTGATCCTATAAAAGTTGCGTTGAAATACTAAATATGCATAGAATGCCAAAAAGCACTAGAAACGCCAGGAAACCTATTAAAATGTTAAAAAGGTATCGAAAAGCCCAGAAAAATGAAATTGAAAGCCAGATTGGCTTGAACAAGACTAATCAAGCTTATACATGTGTGAAAAACGTGGTGATTTTGTGGAAAAGCAATTTAGTCATATTGAGTCCGGCAGAGCGCATATGGTAGATGTCAGCGAAAAACGTGAGGTTTCGAGACTGGCGCGAGCTGCAGGGGACATTATACTTTCCGAGGAGACTGTAGAGAAGATAAGAACAGGGAATGTGGAAAAAGGAAATGTGTTCGCGACTGCGCGAGTTGCGGCCATACTTGCGATTAAAAAGACCCCTGAGATAATTCCAATGTGCCACCAGATCCCTATCACTGCAATAGATGTGGATTTTGAGATCGACAAAGGGATGATTTCAGTGGAGGTAAAAGTCAGAACTGTAGGAAAAACAGGAGTTGAGATGGAAGCCCTAACAGGGGTTTCAGCAGCTCTGCTGACAATCTGGGATATGGTGAAATCAGCGGAAAAAGACGAGAGTGGGAATTATCCAAACACTTCAATACAAAATATCAGGGTGCTCGAAAAAATCAAAGGATAAAGCTCAGGGTAAGCCCATAAAAAATAAGCTTTTTAAAGGATGGAATATATCAAGACGGCAGACTGAGGTATATATCTTGAAAATTATAGGTGGACCAGCATCACAGTTACTTGCCAGCCGCACTGCTCGGGCTTTAGGGATAGAGCCTGTACTTTCCGAGTTTAATAGATTTCCTGATGGGGAACTTTATCTCCGAATAGCAGAAGATACCGAAAACGAACATGTGACCCTTATCCAAAGTACACCCACTGATTCTGATTTTGTTTCCCTGCTCCAGCTTATCGATGCCTGTGAAGGGGCAAAAGAACTCAATGTCGTGATTCCTTACATGGGATATGCCAGACAGGATAAGAAGTTCAAGCCAGGAGAGCCGATTAGTGCCCGCGCAATTGCCCGCTGTATCGAAGCTGACCGTGTCTTTACGATAAACATTCACGAAAAAAGTGTGCTTGAACATTTCCCTGTCCATGCGGAAAACCTTGACGCAGCTAAACTTGTTGGGGAGCATATCGCAGGGCTTAACTTGAAAAATCCACTCCTCATTGCCCCCGATTCTGGAGCTGAAGGGCTTGTAAAGCGTGTCTCGTCAGGTCTGGGCTTTGATTATGATCACCTGGAGAAAACAAGACTCAGTGGAGATACGGTTGTAATCAAGACAAAAAATCTTGATGCAACGGGCAGGAACGTTGTCCTTGTAGATGATATGATTGCAACAGGCGGGACAATGGCTGAGTCTATCAAAATGCTCAGAGCTCAGGGAGCAGCAGATGTTCACATTGCCTGTGTACATCCTGTACTTGCAAGGAATGCAGCTTTAAGACTCTTCAATGCGGGCGTAAAGGATATCATCGGAACCGACACCCTCGAAAAAGGAGAGAGCAGGTTGAGTGTTGCTCCCCTTATTGCAGATGTTCTTAAAGGACTCTGACGAAAATAGTTTAATTTTATTACCGTTAACTATTTTTTATATTCTGTTGTTTTTAGTACTATGACTCTTCCAGAAGTCTGTCCACTTGATGAAAGCCAGACATGTAAAGGGCGGGAGTGCCACCTCTTCTGCCTTGAGTGGAGAACGAAAGAACCCACCTGCCTTATAGGCTATGGCGTAACGAGTAAAATAAAGTCAGGTAAAGCTGACCATAATAGGGATACCTATGCTGAAGATACTTTCCGAAAATTAGGTAGAGATCCCCTATCTAAAAGAAAAAACGTCTCTGAAAAAGGAGACTGGACCCCTTCAAGGCTCACAAAAAAGTCTCCTGAAAGTCATATTGAAAGAAAAGAAGAAAGTGTTACTAAGAGCCGGCACTTCCAGGAAACAACTGTAAGGAAGCCTGACCTAAATCCCGAGGTAAACCACAACGAAAGACCGAGAGAAAGATATGCTCTCAGTGACCCTGAAAAAGCTTACATGAGGCCGGAATCCGGACTGAAAATTGAGTCGACTGAACAGAACTCGATAATCTATGCAAACACCCAGCCAAGGGTACAGGAAAATTCAAAGGCTCCAGAAAAAGTTATTTCAAGAGATAAGCATACAACAATCTTTGTACGTTCTGATACCAGTAAAAAAGATAACTCTTGCTTGCCAGGAAGAGAAGAAAAAGCAGAAAAGTCCCATGAGAGCAGAGAAAAACGTAGAACTGATAAAGCAACGGAAATAGATCTTCCTGAAACTTATGATGAGGACTTCTGGAGTTAACCGCCCTCAGCTCGAAAATGGCTATTTTTCGAAACCATTGAGCCTACAACATTTCACTGACTAATCATATCCATCATGACATTTTAGATTTAACAGTGGTTTTCG
>DUGT01000002.1:39993-41261 GCA_013331275.1 Methanosarcina sp.
GGTCAAGCCTTTTTTTAAAAGGCCTGTGATCACGTCGGATAGGGTTTGGGGATAAGACCTCAAACTCAAACGTTATCACGGTTTTCGCTCAAGCCTTTTTTGAAAAGGCTTGCGGGAAAGCAGTTTTTTAAAAAGCTTGGCTAACAGCCCTCACGCTAGAAAAAATAACTCAGGCATAGGCAGACGTTCCGGGAAAGGTCTCTTACTCTTGAAGGAAATATTATTTTCATTGTTCGGCATTCCTTAAGTTGACCTGCTTGATTCCTGTAAGGAGTCAATTACTCCGGATTTTAAGATGTTGATAAATTATAAACCATGAACATAAAAGGGTTTATGGGATAATTAACTGTGCGTCTGAGAGAGAATTTTAATATCGTAAGATTCTCGTTTTCACTCTACTTAACTTTCATTTTGCATTCCCGGGAAGGAAACAAAAAAGGATACGATGATTCAGGATGGACCGCCAAACATACCAGATAATTTATAGTTCACTGCATGATTTTAAAGACGTTTTCCGCCTTTCGGAGGAATATTCCAAACCAGTAGGCGTGCTTGCAACAATCCTCAACCAGAAGGTCGTAAAAAAAACTCGGTTCAAACACAGGAAAATTTATTCCCGAGAAAATGAACTTTTTTTAAAATGGAAACAGGGACGTACTATTCTTGATCTTGCAGAGTACACAGGCTTTCCTCCTACCCTTATGGCATCGCTTATTATGAAGAATTGTCAAATTTCCAAGAAAAATATAAACTGGTTTTTCAAAAATGTGGACCTAATTGAAAACCGTCGCCTTAGAAAGGAAGTCAAAAAAGCTCTTGAAGTCGATCACTTTTTTTCTCCTCACGCCCATGAGATGCAGTGTAAGAAAGGTGAGATGGGGGAAGCACTTATCCAGAAATGGCTTGATGATAGGGAAATTCAGTATTGTACTGAAGCAGACATTCGAGCTAAGGGAGACGGCAAGACTCCTGATTTTGTCCTGGAAACTCCTGTATGCATAGACAATCTCATGGTCAACTGGATTGAAAGCAAAGCGCTTTTCGGAGACGACTTCGAACACGAACATTATTCAAAGAAACAATTTAGGGAGTATGCAGAGATTTTCGGAGAGGGCATGGTTGTCTACTGGTACGGGTGTCTCGAAGATATCCCTGCTGAAGGCTATCTTGTAAAAAACTATAGCTTTTTTGAAGAGTATAAAGAGGAAATTAACGAGCTATTTAATTACCTTGTATACTGGTGAACCGCAAGCCTTTTCAAAAAACTG
>DUGT01000002.1:41496-61067 GCA_013331275.1 Methanosarcina sp.
AACCCTATCGGCGTGATAAACCGGCGCAACGGTTTCGGCCCAACGGTTTTGATCAACCGGCGCAACGGTTGTATTAAAGTTTTACAATAGATGACATATTGGTAATAGGGTCTTTTTCTACCTGGAAAACATGGTCTGCCGAATCTATAAGGGATTCGTCATGTGAGACAACAATAATTTGGCCTACGCCTATGCCGCGCATCATGTCTATGAGTTTTAAAAGCTGGTTTATATGACCACGGTCCAGAAAAACTGTGGGCTCGTCCAGGATCATGGGAGGAAGTCCGTCTGCCCGATCTCCTCCAAAACCCATAGCAAGAAGCCTGTAGATTGCACAGCGCAGGACAAGGTTAAAGATTGCACGTTCTCCTCCGCTAAGGAGTTTGGGTTCAAGGGGAGTGCCGTCCTTTCTGTAAACCGTGAGATTATATTCCGGGTCGAGTTCGATATGGGAATAGGCATTGTTTGTGTACATGAAGCTGAACATTTCATTCAAAAGGGTAGAAAGGGCCCCTATATTTTTTGTCCGCATATCAGCCCGAACGCGCATATACATGCTCTCAAGCTCCTCAGCATTACTATATACGGCTTCGAGATACTGCTGCCTATTTTCAAGAGCTTTGAGTTCGTCTTTCAGCTCATTGCGGCGTTTTAAGCTGTTCTCAACCATTCCGACTTCTTTTAAGAGCGCATCTTTAGCAGCCGTTATTTGCCGGGTTTTTTCAGTGAGGGTTGCCTGATACTCTACAAGCTGAGCTCGCTTTGACTGAAGATCTTCGAACCTGCTTCCCTCCAGCTTTCCTTCAAGCTGTTTTACCCGCTCGTTTCTCTCAAGGATCTCCCGGTCAAAAAAGCTGACTTTTTCGGCAAGGTTTCTGATTGAAGCCTCAAGTTCTGAGATTTTGTGCTTTATGTTATCCATCTGGATCAGGTTTGCCCCGAGTTTCTTTGTCTTCAAGAGACGCTTTGCACTCTCGTTATGGGTTTCTTTTGCCAGGGCTTCCTTTTTCCTCAGGGTTTCAAGTTCAACTTCCAGAACTTTGAGTTTTTCCTTTTCCAGAGTCTCACGTTCGGCAAGTCCTTTTAATTTTTTACTGAGCTCCTCAAGCCTCTGCCCGTAATTTTCGATCAGCGCAAGGGAAGTCCTTATTTTTCCGTTAAGGCTCTCAATTTCCGAGGAATTTTCAGCAAGTTTTTTCTCAAAAGCTTTTGCCTCTCGAAGCACTCTTTCACTCTCACCATGGGCTTTTTGAGCAGCAGCCTCCCAGCCCTGCAGAGCTTTAATATCAGGGAGGAGCTTTCCTATTTTAGCCTCAAGTTCCTCCTTTTGTTTATTAAGACCTTCGAGTTTTAGAGAATCTTCCTCGGTTCGGGATCTATGGATAGCAATCCTTTCCTGGAGGTCCTTTGCCTTATTTTCGAGTCTTTCAATTTCCAGGTCGTAATCCAAAATTCGCTTCTCCAGTTTTTTTGCATCCTTGAGCCGATTAAGTTTTTTCTCGACTTCGGCCTGCTGGAGTTTTATATCGAGAAGTTCTACTGTAAGCTTTTCTTTCTTCTGTTCGGATTCTCCGGTTGTGCATGCAATTTCAGAGCCTTTAAGATCCTGTCCGCATGTAGGGCATTTTCCTTCAGTAAGCAACTGTCGATTTTTGCGGATTACTTTATCAAGCTCCCTTATGGTAGCTTCAAGCTCCTTTTCCCGTCCATGTAACCTGTTTTTATTTTCCAGCAGAAGTTCACTTAGATATTCCAGGTCCTCGAGTTGTTCTCCGGTAAAGCCAAGACCCTTTAACCCTGCAGAAGCTTCGGATTTTTGCTCCTGGACTCCCAGAATTGCCTTTTCATTTTCCCTGAGCTCTTCTTCAAGGATTTCTATCTCGGTTTTACTTTTTCGGACTGTGACCCTGTAATTTTGAAGTTCCTTATCAAGTGTGAGAAGATTTATATCTCCCGTTTCTTTTTCTTTAAAAGCAAGTGCAAGTTTTGTTGAGGCTTCGTTTTTTCGTTCACGCAGAAGGCTCTCTTTTTCTTCCAGTTCTTTTATGAATAAAGGAATCTCATAAGTATCCGTGAAGCCTGTAGTCTCTTTTGCATCTTCTTTTAACTTTTTATTCTCATCCTCTATTCTCAGTATATTTTTCCTGTTTTCTTCGATTTTTCCGTTTGTAGTCCCAATGTCCGTCCTACACTGCGTAAAAATCCTTTCAGCTTCAGTCTTTTCGTTTTCAAGGTCGCGTAGAGCCTGAGCATGAACTTCTTCTTCTCTGAGGAGGAGAGCAAGTTCTTTTGAGATCGCATTTACCTTTTCCCTGGCAAGAAACTCCTCTTTTTCCTGCTGCAAGCTTAGTGCCTCAATCTCAAGGTCTCCAAAGCCGCATTCTTCCCGAATAAGATTATTTTCGTCTCCCAATCCGAGCAGAGCCTGCCTTTGTTCATGGGTTTCTCCGGCGAAAACCTCTTTTTCTCGGATACAGCCAGTCTTGTCTTCCTGAGATTTAGCCAGGGCCTGCTTAAGACCCTGGATTTCCTGGAGGCGTTCTCTGTGCTCTGTAATCATCAGGTCGAGTTTTTCTTTCTGGACAGCTGCAGCCTCTTTATTTTCATTGAATTTTTTTAAGATAGCATCGCTGTCCTTTATCTTCTGCCTGAGCCCATTCAAAACGACATGTGGTTCTGTACTTTCAATTCCTTCAATTTCAGCCGTTACTCCTGAAAGGTTGTTACTGGTGTCTCTTTGAAGCCTTCTTACAGCCGTTTTTGCACTGCCCGCTCTTTCCCTGTATTCTTCGAGTTTTCCAAGCTGCAGAAGACCGTCAATCATTCGCTGCCTGTCTTTTGGTTTTGCGTTAATGAGTACATCAATTTCACCCTGCCTGATATAAGCGCAGTTTCTGTATGCCTCTTCGTCCATATTCAGAAGGGAACAAACCTCTTCGTAAGTCCGGGTAGCCTGATCGATAATACTTTCCCCATTGGCATAGAGCACGCATTTTGAATTCGAAACATTCTCACTTTTAGGGGAATACCTGAAAGCCTGTTCGATAAGATAATCCTGCCCTAAATGCTCAAAACCCAGGTTTATTTTTGCATTTTCAGCCCCTTTGAAGACCACATCCGCAAGCACAAAATCCTTTGAGAGAATTTTGCTCCCGAAAAGCCCCATAAAACAGGCCTCAAGCAGGCTTGACTTCCCACTCCCGTTTACTCCGGAAATGACTGTAACTCCGTCTTCAAATGTAAAATCCAGTTTTTTATAACTCCGGATGTTTTCAATATATAGGTTTTTGAGCTTCACAGGTAATCACCAAGGTTATACTGTCGAGGTACAGCAGCCTTTCTCCTTCCTTTTTTCGGTCCTGTCTTTCCCGTTTTTTCGTTTAGCTCCGTAGTCCTGAAAGGTTCCTCTTCAGGTAACTTTTCGGCTTTGCCTGTTTTTTCCTTTTCATGTTTGCCTTTAACCCTGGATTCAGACAGCTTTTTACTCTTCTTCTCAGGCTCATTTTCAGGATTACTTTCGAGTTCTCTCTCAGGACTACTTTCAAGTCCATTTTCAGGATTACTTTCAGGTTTAATTTCAGGTCTACTTTCAAGCTCTCTTTCAGTTTTACTTTCAGATTTAATTTCAGGCTTCTTTTCGGTTCGACCTTTAGATTTAATTTCAGATTTCCTTTCGGCCTGACCTTCAGGTCTAACTTCTGGTTCGTTATTTTTGTCTTTCCTGAACTCGGTTTCTATTTCTTGAGTTTTTCCAGGATTCTCTGAAGTTTCCTGCAAGATATTCGATTCGAGCGGCACTATAGGTTTACTGGACAACTCTATTGATCTCGAATCCGACAGTTTCAGAAACTCCGAATTCGATGGTTCTTCAGAGCTTGAGCTTAGAGTCAGTTCGGAGCGGTCCTGACTTCCGGCTGAAATCTCAATACTCTTTGATATCTCAGTACTCTTTGAGGTTTTAATGCTCTTTAATGTCTCAGTACTCTTTTTAGTATCCTTTTTTTCAGTATCATTAACTTGATCTGAAGTCCTCAGAACTCCTGAGAGTTCAGTAATTTCAAGCTTGCTGGTAATTGCTCCAGCCGGTATTTTTTTTTCTGCAAATTCGTTTTCCTCTACAGAATCGGGTTTTATCTCTTCAAATTCCAGAAATCCTGTAGTGGTGGCAGAACTTGCAATGCTGGCAGTGTAAGCAGAATTGTCGGAACTGGCCGAATTTGTAGGAATTTCTATCCTGAAATCAGGGCTTTTGAAATCCATAGTTTTTGCTTCAATAAGTTTCGAAAGCCTGCTTTCGGTCTCTTCGTCAACCCTTGACCTTGAAATCTCAGGACTCCTGACAATTTCATCAATAATCAACCCGCCATCGTTTAAGCTCATTTTCCGGATCTCGCTTGCAACGACATGGTCAGGATCAGAAAAGGTTACCTTTAAGACTTCTTCCGGGAGGGATTCTTTTGCCCTCCGGTCTATAACTTTTGGTACAAGAGCGCCTTTATTAAGCAGGTACTCCTCAAGCTCGCTCTGTGACAGGACTGCTCCTGAGTCTCCAAAAATTTCCAGAAACACTACGGATTCACGGATCTCTTCCAGGTATTCGTCCACTTTAGAAAATATCTGTTCATAGGGCTTATCTTCCCCTTTCAACTCTACTCGAATGGGAAGAAATCTTCGGGTTGGAATTGTTCGCTTGCTAATTTCAAGCCCTTTTTCGGAAAGCGTGATGATATTATAGGAACGGGCTTCTTTTTCGGAGAGACTATTTCGTTCCGTACTGCCAGGGTAAGTAATCCATGTCTCTCCGGTCTTATTTTTAATTATTGAATGTTCATGGTAGTCACCAAGAAGAATTGCATCAACCTTGAAAGGAAGATTTTCAAGCACCTCGTCACAGTCCCATTCCGCATACGGAAAAGGACTCATTATCTGGTGCATGACAAGCAGTTTCCAACGTTTTTCCGCAGGAGAGGAAGGGATAGAAGAGGTGGACGAAGGAGAAGGATTAGATAAATTAGAAGAAGTGGAAGGAGTCGATTGGGTGGAAGGAACTGAGGAAGTGGAAGGAGTTGATTGGATGGAACGGGTTGAAGAAGTGGAAGGATTTGAGGAAGTGGAATCAGTGGAAGAGCTGGAAACAGCATGGGAGTCCGGCACCTCAAACCCTGAATAATCGAAGATAGGAATTTTTGATTTCGGGACACTGTCGATCCCGTAAATGGCCGCATTTCCTACCATAAGCGGTTTTTTCCCGAGCCTTGCCGCAAGTCCCATCTCTTCAAAAAGGTCGAGCCACTGGGTATTTTGCTTGCTCTCATGGTTCCCGACAATTCCTAGAAAAGGTATGTCAGCCGCCTTTAGCCTGGACAGAAGATTAATTGTCTCAAGGAGGTCTTCAAGGGTTGGGTTTCTCGAATCAAAAAGGTCTCCCGCATGCACTACGGCATCAACCTGCATCTCAACCGCATCGTTTACAACAAGTTCGAAAGCTGCAAAAAAATCGTTTCTCCGGGCCTCGCTGTGGTACTGCCTGTATCCCAGATGCGTGTCTGCAGTGTGGAGTATCCTTATTTCCCTGGCCATGGTTCTATCAGTCTCTAATTTTTACCCTATGAGGGTTTCTATATTAGTAATTAACTAATTTTTACAGAAGATAGATTTCCTCCAGATGGAAAGTTAACATCTTTCACGCCGAAATGCTGACTGACTGACATAAGCCTGACATAAGATTCAAAAATAAACTTCTGGAGGTGCTTCTGTTGGTCGGCTGTCTGTATATTAATATAAATTCAAGGCGACCAGAGTGATGATTTTAGGTTGTATTTGCCCGGGGGACACATAGCTGGAGTCGGCGGGTTTCAATTGTATAAAATCTGGTATCTCAATAGATCCCACCCATTCAGGTAATTCTTTTTCAAAAAACGAAGGCATAAAAGAGAATGAATAAGAAAGAGTTATATCTTGCACATTATTTTTCTTACTGAAAAATAAACATAAACATTCTACAAACCTGATTTACACACATCTTTTCGGATTTGCAACCTCTTTTTTAAGAATTTCCATCCAATCCGGAGCCTGTACCCCTGGATACTCATACCCTAAAAGAAGCACTTCGCTGAATTCTTCGCCTTCAGCCGACATGGACCCTGTTACCTCATATGTTGGGAACGGGACCGGAAGGACTCCTTTTACAGTCTCATCAACTTCCAGTTTCGTAAGCCTGGTAACGTCCTCAGTAAAAAGCACTTCTTCTGCACTGCTCGCAGTCACAATAGGTATTGTACGAATCGAGTGATATATACACGATTCAACTACAGCAAACCCAAGTACGAGTTCTTTCCAGATTATAGGTTTGTTCTGATCGGTTGTTTCTGCCATTGTTTATCCCTCAACTATAAACATTTTGTTTCATTCAGTTTCGTTCAGTTTCGTTTAGTTTTGTTCAGTTTCGTTTAGTTTTGTTCGGTTTTACAGTTTTTGAGCTTATAGAAGGATATGACTGTAAACGATAAGTTATTTTCTTTCAAGAAAATCAACATCTGTAGTCTCTATTTTTATATTTCGATATTATGTGAAAATATCTCTAAATCCGTATTCGAAATGATAGTGTTCGAATATTTCTTTTTCCTGGAACCACAGCAAACCGGAACTCCCAAACAGATAGAGAAATTTAAATACTTTTAGAAATTCCGATCTTCTAGAAATATCGGAGCTGTTTAAATGATATCAGTACTTGAAGCACAGGAATTTGCCAGAGAATGGATTGAGGCCTGGAATTCTCATAACATTGATAGAATTCTCGAGCATTATAGTGAAGATTTCGAGATGACCACTCCTATGATAGTTCTTGTAATGAACGGTCAAACAGGCACCCTCAAAGGTAAGAAAAATGTGAAACTATACTGGGAAAAAGCACTTGAAAAAGTCCCTGATCTTTGGTTTGAGCTGCTTGATGTGTTTGTAAGTGTCAACAGCCTGGTAATTTATTATAAAGCCGTTTTCGGAAAACTTGCTGCCGAAATTTTATTTTTTGGAGAAGATGGTAAGGTTAATAGAAGCATTGCTCATTATAATGAAATCTAACTTTCAGGGTTTTGTAAAAATTCTTAGTTTAATGTAATTATTTTACAATTTTTTGTTTATATTAAGACCAAGGATAAAATAGATGCTTTGATATTTTAACAGTGGGACCACGTATGAAAAGCACAGTATATCTTTACGTATTTGACACAATGGCTGACTGGGAAGTTGGTTATTTAAGCGCTGAAGTAAACTCGGGAAGATTCTATAGAAAAGAGGCTCAACCTTTAAAAATAGTTACAGTTGGCATAGATAATACTCCTATAATTACAATGGGTGGCATAAAAATAATACCTGATATCGGACATGAAGAATTTATCATTGAAGATGCTGCAGCCCTGATACTCCCTGGAGGAAATACATGGACAGAAGCAATTCACGATCCAATTCTAAAAAAGGCTGAAGAATGTTTGCAGAAAGGTGTAATTGTTGGAGCGATTTGCGGCGCTACAATGGGACTTGCTGAAAAAGGGATGCTGAACAATAAATGGCACACCAGTAATGATTCTGGATTCCTTAAAATCGCATGCCCGAATTATGAAGGGGAAATGTATTATAAACAAGAACCGGCTGTAACTGACGAAAATCTGATTACTGCTTCCGGAACAGCTTCGCTGGAATTTACTGTTCATGTGTTGAAGAAACTGGACGTATTCTCGCTGAAAACGTTAGATTCATGGTACAATCTTTATCGTACTCACGAATCGAAATATTTCTATGAGCTAATTAGTTCAATTCAATGAATTGCGAAACCTTAAATTGAAAAAAGAGAACAAATCGAGGTTAAAGGGCATGCGGATCATTGACAAATCTGGCAAAGCAGCTCTTTAGCCTCGTTGATTAGAGTTGAAAGCCAATTTTAGTTTGAAATTTTTATAGTCAACTTTACAATTTTTAGCTTTGCAAAACTTTTTTACATTATTTTGAGTTTCATAAAATAAGTGAAATCTAAGTTCCGCATTTTTAGGCTCATAAACGTCTCCTGATATCGGAGTATGCGCTTAAGCTTAAGTACATAAACTATAAGTTCCAATTTCAAAACCACGATCTTCTGACTTCGTATGTTTGCGGAATTAGGTGTATGCGCTTAAAGTTTGGGAACTCAGGGTGAAAACAAACAGGTAACGGGTATAGGCTATCGAAAAATATAAGTGTCAGATCGTGAGCGAGCAAAGTTCACCTAAGACCTAAAATGAAGGCTAGCGAGCCTATGGAATGTTTAACGATATAAAAATCTATCACGAAGGACTCGAAGCCTGTTTAAAATTAAACAGAATAAAAAATTTCAGACAAGATGGTGAAGTACTGAAAGCGTTCATCTATGATAACAATTTCAAACAAGAAATTAAATTCATGCAAGAAAATGTTTCTAGGGTATGAGCTAAAAGAAGTGTCATACCTTGGATTTGTAATTTTAGAATCAATAATTGGATTAAATGAAGTTTTGGATAGAGCTCATAATTAATTAACATAAAATTCTATTAATGTATGGAAATCTGCTACTTTTTATTAAAAACGTTCTCTTTATATAGATGAAAACATCTAACATTATTAATCTTTTTTAATTAATTCAAAATCAATTTACTATGGTCTTAGGTGAAAGGAATGAAACTTGATGAAACACTGAGAGTTTATTCTCTGATTGGAGTTTTAGGAATAACGTTGATGTTTTTTTTAATGCTCGTGAGTATCGCAGGCGCAAGCCCATTTGCATATATTACGAACTATAATGATGATACTGTCTCTGTAATTGACATAGCAACAAATAAGGTTACAACCACGATAAACGTAGGAACCGAGCCTTATGGAGTTGCAGTTATCCCGGATAGAACAAAGGTATATGTGACGCACATTTACGGTGATACTGTCTCTGTAATTGACACAGCAACAAACATGGATATAGCCACGGTGAAGGTAGGATATAGTCCTGTGGGAGTTGCGGTCAACCCGGATGGAACAAAGGTATATGTGACGAACTCCTGGAGCAATACTGTCTCTGTAATTGACACTGCAACAAACAAGGTTACAGCCACAATAAATGGATTCCACAAACCTATTGGAATTGTAGTCAACCCGACAGGAACAAAGGTATATGTGACGAATAACGCCAAAAATATTGTCTCTGTAATAGATACTGCAACAAACAAGGTTAAAGCAACGGTGAAAGTAGGATCCAGTCCCTGGGGAGTTGCAGTAAACCCGGATGGAACAAAGATATATGTGACGAACAAGCTCAGTGGCACTGTTTCTGTAATTGATACTGCAACAAACACGATTAAAGCAACGGTGACAGTAGGATATGTTCCCCAAGGAGTTGCAGTCAATCCGGATGGAACAAAGGTGTATGTAGCGAACTACGGAACATTATATGACCCAGGAAGCACTGTTTCTGTAATTGACACAGCTACAAACAAGGTTACGGCCAATGTAACCGTAGGAAAATATCCTTATGGAGTTGCAGTAAACCCGGATGGAACAAAGGTATATGTGGCAAACCATGGAAACAACACTGTATCGGTAATTGACTCAGCTACAAATACTGTTACAGCCAGTGTGAAGGTAGGAAACTATCCAGTTGCTTTTGGGCAGTTTATATTTACTTTCACACTAGCTCCTTTCGCAGACTTTTCTGCAAAACCTACCGAAGGAAAAGCACCATTAACAGTTGCCTTTACTGACGAAAGTCTGAGGTCCCCGACTAAATGGAAATGGACTTTTGGAGATGGAACAACTTCAACCAAACAGAATCCAACACATAAGTATTCTAAAGTGGGTAGGTATACGGTGATACTGACAGCAACAAATGATAACGGCAGTAACACGGTAACAAAAACAGATTATATAAAAGTGATAACAAAACCTATTGCAAACTTTACCAGCAGTGTTACATCAGGAAAAACACCATTTAATGTTGCCTTTAATGACACAAGCACAGGAATACCTGCTGGATGGCAATGGAGTTTTGGAGATGGAACAAGTTCAACCCAGCAGAATCCGACTCATAAGTATTCCAGGGCGGGATTATATACAGTTAGCTTAACAGTAAAGAATGCTGCAGGCAGTAACACGGTAATAAAAACAGACTATATAACAGTAGTAGCAAAACCTACTGTTGAATTCTCTGCAAAACCTATCGAAGGAAAAGCACCACTAACGGTTGCCTTTAATGACACTAGCACAGGCTCACCAATCAAATGGAAATGGATTTTTGGAGATGGAACAACTTCAACCAAACAGAATCCAACGCATAAATATTCCAAAGTGGGTAGGTATACGGTGACACTAACAGCAACAAATGGCAACGGCAGTAACATGGTAACAAAAACGGACTATATAAAAGTCGTAACAAAACCTGTTGCAAACTTCACCAGTGGTGTTACATTTGGAAAAGCACCATTAACCGTTGCCTTTAATGACACTAGTACAGGAATACCTACTGAATGGAAATGGGCTTTTGGAGACGGAAAAACTTCAACAGTCCAGAATCCAATGCATAAGTATTCAAATGCAGGAAATTATACTGTTAAACTTATAGTAAGCAATGTAGTAGGCAATAATACGGTAAGAAAAACAGATTATATAAAAGTGACAACATAATACACAATAAGGGTATAATCTGAAAGCAAACAAACCTTAGAGGACTTCGATAAACCTCTGATTTAAACATATTACTTATATACCCTTTATAAGCAACTAGCCAAAAAGCTGGGTTTATCGAAGTCCTCCTTAAATTGAAAAAAGAGAAAAAATTCAGGCTAAAGGGCGTTCGGATCATTGACAAATCTGGCAAAACCGCCCTTTAGTCTCGTTGATCAGAGTTGAAAGCCAATTTTAGTTTGAAATTTTTATAGTCAACTCTACAATTTTTAGCGTTGTAAAACTTTTTTACATTATTTCCTCAGCTTGACAGTATAAAATAAATTTACTGACAAGCTTCAATTTTTTGTCAAAAATCAATTGACAGTGCTCATAAATTTCGTAAAATTAACTCTGATTCTCCAGCTTCACAATCACTATAAGGTAAATTTATAGAGATTTTCGTCTTATTTTATCACTTTTGGCACCTGACTTTTTAGATAATGTCTATATTTTATCTGAGATTCATGCTATCTGTCAAATTCTATACCAAGAATTTGGTCAAAATCATAAAAATAGCCATCACGAGAAAGAGAATCATCTGTCAAATAGAATCGTAAAAATTGGCAAAAATTTGTTGAAATAATATTACTTATAATTCCAACGGATATGAAAACAATCTTCCCACATAAAAATCAAACTGTCAAATTAAGGTTATTTAGACTTTCCTAAAGTAAGTGAAAGCAAATAGGTAGTGTGCATAGGCTATTGAAAACATAAGCGCTAGATCATGAGTAAGCAAAATTCACCTATGACCAAAAATGAAAGTAAGCGAGCTTCTGAAAAGCTTACCAGTCTAAAAATTATGTCCGGCAAAACTCGAAGCCTGTTTAAAATTAAACAGAATAAAAAATTTCGGGCAAAGTGGTGAAGTACTGAAAGAGTTCACCTATAATAACAATTTCAAACAAAAAATTAAATTCATGCAAGAAAATGTTTTCAGGGTATGAGCTAAAAGAAGTGTCATACCTTGGATTTGTAGTTTTAGAGTCAATAATTGGATTAAATGAAGTTTTGAGCTCATAGTTAATTAACATAAAATTCTATTAATGTATAGAAATATGCTACTTTTTAATAAAAACATTTTCTTTATATATATGAAAACATCTAACATTGTTAATCTCTTTTAATTAATTCAAACTTAATTTACTATGGTCTTAGGTGAAAGGAATGAAACTTGATGAAACACGGAGAGTTTATTCTCTTATTGGAGTTTTAGGAATAACGTTGATGTTTTTTTTAATGCTCGTGAGTATTGCAGGTGCAAGCCCATATGCGTATATTACAAATTATGGGAGTAGTACTGTCTCTGTAATTGACACCGCAACAAACAAGGTTACAGCTACGATAAATGTAGGAGTCAATCCATCTGGAGTTGCAGTCAACCCGGACGGAACAAAGGTATATGTGACGAACATCGGCAATAGTTCCATTTCTGTAATTGACACAGCCACCAATACTGTTATATCCACTATACCTGATTTAAACAGTCCTTTTGGAGTTGCAGTTAGTCCAGATGGAAAAAAGTTATATGTGACAAATTCGGACAGCTATGTTTCTGTAATTGACACCGCGACAAATAAGGTTACAGCCACAGTAACAGTAGGAACTGATCCTCGTGGAATTGTAGTTACTCCTGATGGAAAAAGGGTATACGTAGCGAATCTTTATAGTGGAAGTGTCTCTGTTATTAACACAGCCACAAATAAGGTTAAAACAAAGGTTCGAGTAAGACCTTCTCCTTATGGAATTGCAGTTACTCCAGATGGAACAAAGGTATATGTTGCGAACGCACGTAATAACAATGTCTCTGTAATAGATACTACAACAAACACTGTTATAGCCACTGTTTATGTATACAATCCTCACGTAATTGCAGCCAACCCTAATGGAAAAAAAGTATATGTGACTGGCATTTTTGATATCTCTGTGATTGACACTGCGACAAATACTATTACAGCCACGATGCCTGGAGGCTTCGCTGAGGGAATTGCAGTTAGTCCAGATGGAAAAAAGTTATATGTGACAAATTCGGACAGCCATGTTTCTGTAATTGACACCGCGACAAACAAGGTTACAACTACTATAAAGGTAGGAGACTATCCAATGGCTTTCGGGCAATTTATCAGTCCTCTAAGTCCGTTCGCAAACTTTTCTGCTAGTCCTGTTGAAGGAAAAGCACCACTAACGGTTTCATTTACTGACAAAAGTATAAGATCCCCGACTAAATGGAAATGGACTTTTGGAGATGGAGCAAGTTCAACCCAGCAGAATCCAACGCATAAATATTCCAAAGTGGGTAGGTATACGGTGACACTGACCGCAACAAATGATAAAGGCGGTAACACGGCAACAAAAACAGATTATATAAAAGTAGTAACAAAATCTGTTGCAAACTTTACCAGCAGTGTTACATATGGAAAAGCACCATTTTATGTTGCCTTTACTGATACAAGCACAGGAATACCTACGGGGTGGAAATGGAACTTTGGAGATGGAGCAAGTTCAACCCAGCAGAATCCAACTCACAAGTATTCAAAGGCAGGAATATACACTGTTAGCTTAACAGTAAATAATGTTGTAGGTAGTAGCAAAAAAACAAAACCAAATTATATAACAGCTGTAGAAAAACCGGTTGCTGAATTCTCTGCAAAACCTACTGAAGGAAAAGCACCATTATCAGTTGCTTTTTATGACACTAGCAAAGGCTCACCAATTAAATGGAAATGGAGTTTTGGAGATGGAAAAACTTCAACCCAGCAGAATCCAATGCATAAGTATTCCAAAGCAGGAAAGTATAAGGTGGCACTGACAGCAACAAATAATAACAGCAGTAACACGGTAACAAAAACAGATTATATAACAGTAATAGGAAAACCTGTTGCAAATTTCACTAGCACTGTTACATATGGAAAAGCACCATTAACAGTTAACTTTGCTGACACTAGCACAGGAATACCTAATGAATGGAAGTGGAGACTTGGGGATGGAAGAACTTCAACATTCCAGAATTTTGCTTGTGTGTATCCAAAGGTAGGAAATTATACTGTTAGCTTAACAGTAAAGAATGTTGTAGGCAGTAATACGGTGACAAAAACAAACTATATAATAGTGATAGTAGATGCTGAATTCTCTGCAAAACCTACCGAAGGAAAAGCACCATTAACAGTTGCTTTTACTGATGAAAGTATAGGATCCCCAACTGAATGGAACTGGAGCTTTGGAGATGGAGCAAGTTCAACCCAGCAGAATCCAACACATCAATATTCCAATGTAGGTAAATATACAGTGACACTGACCGCAATAAGTGGTAACAGCAGCAACACTGTAACAAAAACGGACTATATCAAAGTGGTAACAAAACCTGTTGCAAATTTCACCAGTAGTGTTACATCTGGAAAAGCACCATTAACTATTACCTTTAATGACACAAGCACAGGAATACCTACTGGATGGAGATGGAGTTTTGGAGATGGAAAAGCTTCAACAATCCAGAATCCGATTTATATTTATTCAAAAGCAGGAAATTATACTGTTAGCTTAACAGTAAAGAATGCTGCAGGCCGTAACACTGTAACAAAAACAGATTATGTAAAAGTGACAAAATAATACACAATCAGGGATATAACCTGAAAGCAAATAAACCTTAAATTGAAAAAGAGAACAAATCGAGGTTAAAGAGCGTGCGGATCATTGACAAATCTAGCAAAGCAGCTCTTTAGCCTCTTTGACCAGAGATAGGCAATCGTAAGTAAATTACAGGCCCTCTAAAATTCGGTCATGTCTCCAAATTATTGAACAGGGATTCTAACGTTAATAGTTCTTTTAAACTCCATTCTTGAGTTTTACTCTTTTTTGCTCGGTATGGATGTCAACAGGCTTTATAACCGTTAGAATTATTTCGCCGGAAAATTACACTGATACTTGCCGGATCACATACCGTATAATTTCTTTCCAACATTATATCCGGCACCGTACCCGTCTCTAAGTCCGTTAAAGTATCCGCCATCGTATCCGGAATCTGGTCCGTAGTAGATCATGGGGAACATGAGCGAACTTCTACCGGTTATACCATCTGTAAACCCGATATTGTATCCTTTTAAATATCCTTCACAGTAGCCACGAGTATAGCTGTCATTGCTATTTTCTATATATTTTTCAGACGCAGATGCGCTTACGGACGTACTTGCTAGAGAAGTCGCAAAAAGGAATAACAGGAGAATGTTCAGTGTTTTTCTTATTTTTTCAGATATTTGTTTTCCCATTCTTTACCCCCTACTCTTTGTTTAATCTGGATTTCGTATATCTACTATACTACTTAACGTTTTAAACCTTTGAATATGGCGTTTCACAGCAATTTTCAGCTACTTCGGTTAGATTAATCTTATCTTGGAATTAATAAACCTAAACTTTGACTGCTGCTTAACTTATATGCATATATCGGGGAGATATATAAGGAGAATGGAAGAAATTTTCCTTATGCCTGCTAATCATAGAAAAGTACGACACTAAAAAAATAAGTAATTGTAAGTAAATTGCAGTCCTGCTAAGACTCCATAGCATACTAAAGTTTTTTTGAGTCACTCAGGCTTTATGAAATAATTTTTTCTTGATTTTTCGCATGGCACTACCCGACATTTGTTTAAGAATAGTAGACGTGGGCGTGTTTTTTCCTGCAGGAGAAACTTTTCCTCCCCTGATGGCTTCCAGTACGGCTTCAAGGGTATTTTCCTGCGCGTCGATTTCGGTGTACGCCTGGCCCACCATTTCGGGAATATGAGAATCGCTTCCTGCAACGCCAGGGATTCCAAGCCTTTTTGCCTCGGCTGCGGCTTTTCGGTTGGCTCTATTAAAAAGGCAGCGGGAATTGAAAACCTCAGCGGCATCAATATCAAGCCCTTCGAAGCTTCCTATCCCATGAGAACTGCGCTTGAAGGGGTGAGGAATAATAACCGTGCCTCCGAGTTTTCTAGCTCTCTTTATCGTTTCTTCCGGACTTAGAAGAGGCTCGATATTCTGGTTGATTCCGAGAACAAGGATATGCCCCTTCGAAGAACTAACCTCCACACTTGGAATAACTGTAAGCTCAAAGCCAAGTTCCAGGGCTCTTTTTTGACAGGCAAGACCACCTTCTACAGTGTCGTGGTCACAGATAGCAAATCCGTCAAGTCCTTTTTTACTTGCAGCTTCAAGAATGTCGTCATGGCGTGAGTTGCTATCTTTTGAATACTCGGAATGTACGTGCAGATCGAATTTCATGCTAACAGAAGAATGAGAAATGGATTTATATAAATTTTGAAGCAGGAATCTATCATATAAATTTTGAAACAGGAGTTTATCATATAAATTTTGAAGCAGGAGTCTACTTTTAACTGAGTTTACTATAAACTGCGAAAAAGTTCGCTCATAGACGAACAAAAATATCTTAAAAAAATGAAATTCAGGAGGAACTGTGAACGGGTAGAAACACAGCAAAAATCTGGTTTTAGGGGTGTAGTTTAGGATATTAGGAGGGTCTGATGGTTTCAGTAGATACCAGTTCGCATATATACAAACAACTAGTGGATATAAATACCTTTCGTACATATGCGAACAGTATTCAGGCTATACGAAAAACTCTCTTAGAAAACGATATTGGAAAACACTCTGTCAATATTCCAGCAGTTTTCTTAATATCCAAAAAGTTTTATATTATTCAGAAAAGTAAGGAAATGTATACATTTCGAAACAAAAATATTAGACAGATTTTATCCAGATTTTTGAAAAAATCTGGAGTCCGGTATTTCTAAAAGACCTGCTTTTTGATCAAAATTTTTAAAAAAATTTGGATTAAAAACTCAGGCTTTTTAGGAGCACCTAACCAGGATCATTCACTTCTCTGAACTTCCTGAGGTTCAAGGAGAGCGTGTGCACGGTTAATTATCTCTGTTCTGGCTTCATAATCCACAAGAATTCGTTGTCCAAACTCAACTCTGTGTACGATTCCTTCTTCATACAGCCAGGAGAGAATTGACATTCCTTTTTCCGAATTCGGAAGAGAAAGAGAGCAAAAACACCAGGGAGGCAGGTGTTTCATTATTTCGGCTTTTAGAGCATCCATCCCGGTGCCTTTTTTTGCAGAGACAAAGACCGGGTTCGGGGCCATATACCCTATATGTTTCATAATGGCGTCAAATTCGGATTCATCAACCAGATCGGCTTTATTAAGTACGGTAATAATGGGAACTCCCTGTATTCGGTCCCAGAGAGTATCGTGAGATGTTGATAGTTTCTGAAGGATTGTTTCGGGTTTTTCGCTTGCGTCCACTACAAGGAGTATAAGGTCCGAAAGAAAAATCTCATCAAGGGTGGACTTAAAGGCATCAACCAGCCAGTGAGGAAGATCCTCTATAAATCCCACGGTATCGGTTAAAAGAGCTTTTCGTCCTCCCAGATCCAGAGCTCGAGTCATAGGCACAAGCGTTGTAAAAAGCATGTTCTTTGCCTCAACGCTTTCATTTACAATTGCGTTGAAAAGAGTACTTTTTCCGGCGTTTGTATATCCTGCAAGGGAAATTAAGGAAAAGCCTTTTCTGTGCCTTAAAGCTCTCAGGGACTCATCGTCTTTTTCTGCAGATTCGAGTTCATTCTGAATCCTTGTTATTCTCTTCTTCAGGTCCTGTTCATAAGAATCCTCGTAGTCTCCAAGCCCCATGAAGCCTGCCCTCTCCTCCTTTTTAAGGAGAGAAACGACAGCTCTTGCCCTGGGCACTTCGTATCTTAATCTTGCCAGTTCAACCTGAAGTTTTGAGCGGTGGGTGGTTGCCCTTTTTGCAAAGATTTCAAGAATGAGCTGGAACTTATCGATAATCTGGCATCCGCAGATTTCCGAGATATTAAAGAGCTGGGTTGTAGAGAGCCTGTTATAGAAAATCACTTTTTCCGCACCCGTACTCCTTACAAGCTCGGCAAGTTCCTCAATTTTCCCTTTACCTAGCTGATATTTCGAATCTGGATACCTGGTTTGCTTAAGCTCACCAACTGGCAGGTAACCTGCAGCCTTTGCAAGTTCTCTGAACTCCTGAAAGAGATATTCTTCACGTTCAGGGTCCGAATTGGGAATTGTTCTTTTAACGAGAATTACTCTATTTCCGTTACCGGATCCTTTATTGAATTTTTGTTCAGCTGAAATTTTTACGCCTCGATTTCAAGTTCTTTTATTAGTAAATTACGGGCGCTCAAGGAAATATGGTGCACGAGTTCGATCGATCGTCTCTCGGCAATTGATTCCTGATACTTAAAAGCCCTGGAAAACATACTTTCGGTCACCCATTTGGGTTTATTATACATGTCTCCCTTTTCTGCCACAATCGTACCCTCAAAGGAAAGCTGGTCAGCTGTGTCTTCGATTAGCTGTACGACGTCCAGCAGGCTAGGAGCTCTTTTTTGCCATAGGGGAAGGATTTTTATCTGCTTGACTTTTTCAATATGGCTAGCCGAAACCGTAAGCGCTGCTGCCGCACATACCATATAGTACCCTCCTTTAATCCTGTGCCTGCCAGAGATGTCTACTGCAATAATATCCCACATATACTTCACCCTTGACAAGAATCTCACATTTTCGTCCGGCTGATGTCAAGATATTCGATTTCCTCCCCTTTCTCAACTGCAAAAAGCATTGTTTTCCTAACGCTGTTTGCAAGCCTGACAGCTCCTGACATAACCGAAAGCCTGAACTCAAAATCTTCAGGAATGGCATTTACAAGATATTCCGAATGGGAAATTCTCTCTATTGACTCGACTTTTCTGTATACCCTGAAGTTCGTTCCGAATTTAAAACCGGTTTTGACTACATTTCCTGAATTCCTGAGATTTTTATATACATTGTACTTTCTCAAGAAAGAGCTCTCAATCTCCGAAGCTTTCTCGATAAACTCGTCAAATGAAAACACTTTACCTTTCCTGTCCCGAACTGTTATCACACCTCCGGAAAAGAGGTAAAGGGATTCAACAAGGGAAAGCTGTAGTCTTTCAGAGTCCAGCATTTTCCCGTAAAAGCCTCTTTTATAGAGAGTTTCCGAAGCCTGAGCATCCCAGGCTATTACTCTGTCTTCCAGGAAAGTAGAATCACTTTTGACGGCAGGATACGGTTCAGGCATTTCTCCTTTAGGAACTGCGGTTTTAACTTCATAGAAGGTAAGGTCACTTTCTTCATCCACCACAGCAAGGATAAATTGCTTGTGTACGTTCTCTGCTGAGGCAACCGAGTCCTGAAGGAGTTTTACGGGAAGGAGCTGCCTCTCAGACTGGACGTGCACAAAAATTTTTGCTGCACTTTTACCCGGGTGGCTGCCTCTTGGATATACCCTAAAATCCGTAGCTGATGGTTGGACATAATACCCCCTCTCTTTAAGATCCTTATAAACTATATATTTCAGCTCAAAATTCGGCTGCCTCAAAGAAGCCTGTTCGAAAAAAGCTCTGAAATCGAGCACTGTGCCTTCGAGTTCAATTTCGAGTTTTCCTCTGGACAGGAGAAAAGCAGCTTCTACAAGTGAGAGCTCAAGCCCGTTCCCTTTAGGGCGCCCGAAGTAACCAGTTTTATAAAGCTCGGCTACCGCTTCCTTTCCGGCAAGGACCCGGTCTCCTTTAAGTTGTGTTTTCAATAGATTCACCTGAAAAGAAAATGAAACGAAAATAAGTTCTTTACCAGTCTGGCTTGCTGTAGTCCAATTTGCTATAGCGTAATTTCTCTTGATCTAGACTTTCATAAAATAATTTATCGTTAAAATAAATTTATTCTTAAAATAAACTTATTATTAAAATAATTTCTTATAATCCTGTTTGTCGTGATTTTATCTATTGTAGTCCTATCTATT
>DUGT01000002.1:61205-61375 GCA_013331275.1 Methanosarcina sp.
CTATTGTAGTCCTATCTATTGTAATTCAATCTATTATAATTCGATCTGTTACAGTCTTGCCTATTGTAATCTAATCTACTGTAATTTGACCGATTGTAGTCTTACTATTGTAGTCTTATCTATTGTAATCTAAGTTGTTATAATCAATTAATATAATATTGCTTTTTCGA
>DUGT01000002.1:61500-67990 GCA_013331275.1 Methanosarcina sp.
ATAATATTGCTTTTTCGACCTGCGTATAAAAGGATAATGTTTGCATGCAATAAGGAAGGAGCCTACACGCATCACAGAAGAATCCTGGATTCCTGAAACTTTCTTGCAGCTTCTACAAGTGAACTTGCAAGTTCCCTGTACGCAACTCCGTGCAGGTGGGCATACGAGCCCAGAGTATTTTTAGAAATAAGCCCATCCATGCCATTCATTATGCCTGTACCTCTTGACAGAGTTATTGCAAATTCAGCATCCTCGGGAATTTCCCTTATTTCAGAATGGTGGAACTCATGTCCCTTGAAGCTGTTGCCTTTTTTCCCAAGAATGCAGTCCTTATTAAGGGTTCCTATATTGTAGCTGACAACTCTTGTCTGTCCCATAATAGTATGCCCTGGAAGGGCCCCTACCATTGAATATGTAGACTCCGGCATTGAAGCATCGTGATAGGTGCCTTTTCCGGGAATACCTGTGCTTATTTTTTCCGTAAGGTACATAAGCCCTCCGCACTCGGCATAAATAGGCATGCCTGCAATAGATGCCTTTTTTATATCCCGGCGCATGGACTCGTTAGCTTCGAGTTCGGCTGCAAAAAGTTCGGGATAACCGCCTCCGATATATAGCCCGTCAACTTCAGGAAGTGAGTTGTCTTTAACAGGGCTAAAGTAAACGATTTCTGCACCTGCAAGTTTCAGGAGATCAATGTTATCGCGATAATAAAAATTGAAAGCCTCATCAAGAGCTACTCCTATCTTTGGCTTTGGTATACCGGCACCGGAGGCCGCAGAAAAAACGCTATTATCAGGGCTTTTCAGGGACTTTGCGCTTTTTGCGATTTCCATAAAACGGTCTACGTCAATTCCTTTATTTATGATTTCTTCAATGCCGTGAAGGCGGGCTTCAAAACCTCCGTCCCCAAGCCGTCTTCGGCCTTCGAGAGCTGGCATAAGCCCGAGGTGGCGCATGGAAATCTGCATAGCGGGGTCTCTTGGAACAATTCCGATAATCGGAACGCCTGTATAGTGTTCTATTGCCTCTTTTGCTTTTTCGGCATGGCGGCGGCTTCCTATGTTATTAAGGATAACCCCTGCAATTTCCACATCAGGGTCGAAGTTCCTGTATCCGTTGACAAGGGCAGCACTCGAACGAGTAATGCTACGGGCATTGATTACAAAGATTACTGGGCATTTAAGGATCTTTGCAATCTGGGCAGTACTTCCTAGGTCGCTTAAGCTTTCAAAGCCTTCGTAAAGCCCGCGAACTCCTTCAATAATCGCTATATCCGCCTTTTCTTCGGCTTCGCAGGCATGAGTATAGACATCCAGAATTCCGTTTTCATCCATAAGATAGCCGTCAAGGTTCCGGCAGGACCTGCCAGTTATTTCAGTATGGTAACTCGGGTCGATATAGTCCAGGGCGACCTTAAAGGGCTGGACTTTATATCCCTTTGAAACTAGAACGGCCATCAGGCCCATAGAGATTGTAGTCTTGCCTGAGGACGAACGGTCTGCAGAAATGAGAATTCTGGGGATGTTCCCTGCTGCGGATTGCTTATTATTGAGCATTTTTTCGATACCCCTGATGCGTTTAGTTAACTATTGCTACTCTAACTTATTTTGTCAATTCCCTTAACCGCTCGTCACTCAGAGAATCGGCTGTAACTCTTTTTTCGTTTTCAAGGATTGCTTTCCCAAGCTTGCGGTAGATTTCCGCAATATCAGATTCGGGTGCTTTTTCCATTACAGAGTACCCTTCCCTTTCACAGTCCTGAACTGCCTGCCTCTTCGGGATAAAAGCCATAAGCTGGCTGCCAATCTCCTCAGAAAACTTTGAAACGATCTCCTCTTCCCTGCTCACATTTCTTGAATTGCAAATTACCCCGCTAAGTGGCATTCCTATCTTCGATAAGCCTTTGCAGATATTGTTTGCTGCATAAAGGGGCATGTACTCTCCCGAGGTCAGGACATAAGCCTCATTTACGAACCCTTTCCTGACAGGAGCAACAAACCCTCCGCAGACGATGTCTCCAGGCACATCGTAAATGATCAAATCCTGCTCTTTTAAGAGATCTCCTGAAATGCTTTTCAGTTTCTGGATGGCAACAATAATTCCTCGCCCCGCACATCCTATACCCGGTTCGGGGCCGCCTGCTTCCACGCATTTGACGCCTGCATACCCTTCAAAGACAACATCTTCTTTCTTTACGTCCACACCCGCACGCAGGAGGTCGAGAATGGTTGGAATTCTCTTGCCTCCAAGCAGGGTTATTGATGAGTCGCTTTTAGGATCGCAGCCTATAATCATGACTTTTTTTCCTGCCTCGGCACAGGCGGCGGCAACATTTGAAGCCGTACTCGATTTACCTATGCCGCCTTTTCCGTAGATCGCTATGATCTTCTGGTTTTTCAAAGGATCTTCCTCCTGATTTTATCCCGGCTCTTCCTTCTCAGTCTTCCTTTGCAACTTCCCTTAAGGTAGCTCCAAACTCGGATTCTACAATCTCACTGACTCCAAGCGTTTTCGGATGAAGGTCAATTTCTACCAGCACATACTTATGACCCATCTCTTTTAAGGGGAGAACCTGTCTCGGGCCGTTAGTGACCGAAATGAGCTCCATGTCCTTTATGTGCTCCATAGGGATTGCGTGCGGGACACCCGTAATGACTGCAAAATCAAAGTCACTGTATTTTTCTTTTATTAATTCGCTGACCTTTTCGCCTGCAACCGGGTACTCGTCCATGCCGCCAATAATTTCATGCACTTCAACTCCGTGTGCTCTGAAGTCTCTCATTATATACTCGGCATGCTGCCTTACTCTGGGAAGTCCGAGCTCTGGGTCGATATTTGCCATATTGATAAGGTTTTCTTTTTTTCCGAGAGCTGCTGCAACCTCATTGACTGCAAGGGTAATGTCTGCAAACATGTAGCCGGTTTCTTTTTTGGCATTCATGATGACAAGGCCCTTTTTGCCTTCCTTGATGAGTTGAATTACACGCTGTGCGGCTTTGTATTTTACATCCCCACGTGAAGGGGCAAGATATTCTTTGCTTGCAGCTCCGAACCTTTTTTCCACTTCCGTAGCTTTTTCAAGAAGGTATTTCTGACGCTCGAACTCTGCATGATCAATAATCCCTGCATCGAGTGCTGATTCCAGAGCAAAGAGTACTCCTTTTGTGTTATTATGATAGCCTGCGTGTACCTCAACCTCGATTACAGGAACATCAGGATTTGCCTCTAGCACGGCGTCATGCATTTCTTCACCTATAATCATGCTGGGGCAAGTTCCTACAACACCTATAAGTTTAGGATTGAAAAGTTCCATTGACTTATTTATCAGTTCTACAAGTTTGTCATGCCCTCCGAAAACGAAACTATTCTCATCAAGGCCTGTGGTAACCACATGTATACCGTCTTCTTCGAGCAGTCTTGCATGTTTAAAGGAACATCCAGGAGGCCCATGCAGGATAGCGACATCAACATTTAAGTCTCTAAGAGTATAAAGAGCCGCAACAATGGAGCTTGGGCGGGGATGAATGATTGAAATCTCTTTTTCAGCCATGACAAATCCTCTTGATGACAAATCCTCTTGTTTAGATAATAGGGATATTGATAAGAATGGTAGAACGCATTTCCCTGAAAGTTCCCGTGTCCTCAGGACATGAACTACCACCTGTATCGAATAGGATTGGGAAACACGATCAGTTGAAATTAAAGCGAGTAATGGAAACGAATACAGATTGGAAGAGCCTGTATAAAACTTTATCATAAAAATTTCGGCGAAAGGATTGAAGCCTGAGTTTAGTCTGTTTGAGTTGACAAAATCGTATCCGAGATTTTTATTTCAGACGATTTTTATTTCAGGCAGAAGTTTCATGGTAATTCCCTTACTCTTCGGTAATTCTTCAACAATTCTTCAGTGAAAAGACTGAGTATAAAAAAATCCTTAACGGAAGCATTTTACCGAAGAGAGTATTATATCTTCGCCTCCTGCAAATTCCGAGGCTTTTGAAAGCCCTTCTGGAAGATTCCGCGCATATGAAATGTTTTTCCCATTGACTGCTTTCATCCGTTCTCCTATCAGGATAACCTGTTTGCACTTTGTACCGAATTTATTCACAAAGCTCTGCACGAGTTCAGGAGGCAGCCCTTCACATACCTGAGAAGCTTCTTCGCCCAGCACAAGAATAATATTCTCTTTTTTTTCATCCTTTTTCTTAAGAAGAGCATAATCAAGGGCTTTTTCGGCCGAGAGGATATCCATACCGGAATTGGAATTATCTATCAGGGAAATGCCGTTCATTTCTTTTTCCTGCATCCTGCCTGAAAGTCCTCCGAATACTTCAATTACCGATATCACAGCCTCAGGTTCGATTCCAAGTTCGAGGGCGGCTGCTGATGCTGCGACAAAAGCAGTCCTGTAAGCCGACACATTATATCCTGGACGCAGGGATGCTGATAAAATTTCCTTTCCCCTATGCAAAAAGCGAATACAAGAACCTGAAGATGTAAGCGAAGCCTGGAGCTCGGTTGAGTTGGTTTGCATCAATAAACCTGATAGGTTGGCTGAGCTCGATAGATCGGTTGACCCTGATAGTCTATTTGACCCTGGTAAATCTGAAGATGTTACAAACTCTGAGGGGACTGATAGGGCTGAAGTTCCGGATCCTGTTTCCAGCACAAAGTCGACTATTTGACCTTGTGTCTCGGAAAAGTGGTTACCGAATGGGTCTTTGAAGGTTATAACTTTTATCTGATCTTTTTTTGCAGCTTGAAGGGCTTTTTTGGCTCCTGCATTTATTAGAAGGGTACTTCCTGGTTTTGCGTGCTTTACAAGCTGGAGCTTTGCTTCGCTTGCAAGGGCTGTATTATTTGCAATCCCGTAGTCCGGGGTAAGGGTTGTAAGAATCCCCAGATCAGCAGTACCTGTGCCTCCTATCGAGATTTCGAATATAAAAAAATTAGGTCTGATTCCGGCCTCAAAAGCTTTCTCAACTGCAACCAGAATACTTCCTGGAGTTATGCTCAGGCCCTTATAAATGAGAGAAGCAGAACCCTCTTTCCAATATTCGAGCCCTCGTGAAGTATGCAGTACTACTTCGAACTTCCTGGAGAGCATATGGGCCAGGAGGGATGCAGTACTTGTTTTTGCTTTTACGCCGGTAACCTCGACCGTTTTTATGCCTGAAAACCTTGAATCGCCATTGAGAATTTCTCCGACAATTTCATGGTGCGAAAGGATATCTTTTCCATATTCTCTGGCTTCTATAAGCATAGGATAGGCAGAATCAAGGTGCACAGGCGCTACAATTAGGTCAAATTCCGAGACAGGAAGAGGAGTTTTTGAGCAGTGTATCCCATACTTCTCCTCCAGTTCAAGCAGAGTTTCAGGCTTGATTGTCCCGTATACATCTATTCCGCTTACTTCATTTCCAGCTGCTGCAAGGCTTTTTGCTATAGGAACGCCACCGTGGGTCAGGTCGAGCACGGCGAACTTCTTCCGATAAAGGTCCATAATAAAACCGGACCTCAGGTATGAGTTTAAAGGGCTTCCTGAACCCTTTTGAACACAAGGTCTGCGATAAGCTCATCGGCCCCTAGAGGGTTTGCATAGCATAGAGGAACGGCTTTTCCGTCAATTTCCAGGGTGCCACAGCCATTTTCGTCCAGGCTCAGGATCTCAGGGATATCTTTTGTGATATGAACTCCAGACGCCAGGAAAACCGGCACTGCTGCGATTTTTGTCACGCCGGTACCTGAAAAGCCTTCAATTGCCTCTCCAAGGGTTGGCTCACTGTTTTCCATAAAGCCGGCTCTGACAACGACATCCGAGTGTTTTCGTGCTATATAATCTGCGATCTGAGTGACTACTTCTTTATTGTAAGGTAGCTTGCTTCCATGGCCGATGGCCAGAATTCCGAGTTTTTCTGTCATTTTTGAAACCTCAATCTCTGTCTGTTCAGGCTTAACACAATCATTTGGATTTGTAATAATGAAGAGTTTAACATAGTTAGGATTTATATGATATAATCCTTTTGAAAAAGGAACCGCGGGAGAAAGTTTTGATAGATCAGGGCATAATACAGTTGTATTAAATTAATATAGTAAATTAATATAGTAAATTAATATTGGAATTTTGTAAATTTAGCTGGTTAATTTCAGACTTTTGTTTTTAGTTTTGGTACGTATTATTTGCCCTGGAGCTAAAGTTGTTGTTTCAGTCGAGTTCCTTTAGCTGCTTTAGAGATATTCTCTCCAGCACAACTTTAGTTTCTTACAATTAAACCTAATTTTAACATTTAGTATTAAATCGTAATAGTTTTATGTTATTAACCTTTATAGATTTTAGCATCTAAAATTTTATTTTATTTAGGTAGATAATATGATGGATAACACTTATAGTCGTACTAGAGGTTTTTGGAGTAGCATTCGTATCCTGGCTACTCATTATCAGGATTTTTTACTTGAGCCTGGAACGTTATTTACTGTAGCAAGTGGG
>DUGT01000002.1:68089-68378 GCA_013331275.1 Methanosarcina sp.
TTTTACTTATAATAGCGATAGCTATGTATCCGCAGAATATGCTGTCAGAAGGAAATAACTCAGGCGAAGGTGACTGGTTATATTTATTATCTGCACTGGTAGGATCATCGTTTATATGGTGGTCTGCCTACCAGGGAATTAAAGAAAGAGACTTTACTGCTGATATCCCGGTTACTATCGCAACAATTGCTGCTATTGCAATCGGACAGTATTCAGCTGCTGCAGTCGTAGCCGTACTTTTGCTTCTTGGAGGCATGCTGGAGGAGTTTGTCTCTGCGAGAGCAGGAAA
>DUGT01000042.1:0-8803 GCA_013331275.1 Methanosarcina sp.
TTAAACTTATAAAAGGTCAATTACCTCGTCCAGTGCTGCGATGTGATCTGCCTTACTCAGATTTCCGAAAGACATCGTTGCATTCTGGATGTAATTTCTGTCTATTGAAATTGATTTTACATCACTGAAGTTTTTAGTCGCAGACAGCACCTGGTTGATGTAGTATTTCTTGTGGCCCAGAAGGATGATTGTTTCATAGTTCCCATTGCCATCAAGTCCAGGCCAGTTAGGATCTGTCAGATAGAAACCAAGTTGGTGCAGGTTAATGTACTTGGCATTAACATCCTTGTCCACAAAGCCAGGCATTGATGTGCCAGTTGCTGCAATAGGGATGTTCTTTGCTTTTGCGATCTTCACTGCGCGGTCCAGAATCTCGGGGTCGAGAACTCCGGTCCCTACTACTAAAAGCGGCTTCTTAGCTTTTGAAATAAGCTTGGCTGCTACTTCTGTGGTTATAGCTTTTGAGGTCTTTACCCCGTAGCTGGTAAACAGTTTGGTGTTCTTAGTAGTATCAACCATATTCAGGCCTCCTTGCAGAGTCTCTTAACGTTAGTTGGCTGTGAAGAGACATCGAACTTAATAGTCGGGCCGGAAATGATCTTCTTCTTCTTCCAGTCAATTTCCCATCCGCGCTCGGCTTCAAGCTTTTTCAAGAGCATTTCACGCTTGGCGAGTGGGAGATCAGCTTCGTTCCTGACAAACTTCCACCAGTCATCAGGTAGCACACCGAGATACTTCTCGCTGATTTCTATCCAGTGGGTGAGCTTAATGGATCTGCCCATGTTGTTGTCAGAAGGACGGATACAGTTCTTTGCGATCATTACACAGGCTTCTTGCCAGGTTTCTGCAGTGGTGATGAGGAATTCAGGAGCTGGTGGAATAGCCAGTTCAGAACCGTTTCTGCTGTCGTAAACCTTCCACTTGGAATCATCATAGGTCTTGGCAATCAGGGCCCTTCTGTACTTTCCGCTGTGGGGACCGAGCACCGCTGGGATACCATACATATTACATCCGGTACCGATAGCCGCTGCTTTCTGTGAGTATGCACCCCATGCAAGTCCTACTGCACCGATACGGTTGAGTGTGTAGTCAGAGATTTCAGCGAGGTTGCCTGAAAGGTTCCTGCCTGCAAAGATTGCAGCGACCTTGTGACAAGTACCTGAGATGTGAGCGTTAGAGACGCATGATCCGGTATTGAGGATGTTACCTCTTTCGAATCTACCTGGGAACCTCTCGTAGAGAGTCTTGCCGTCAGCATCCTTGTACATACCAATATCCATTGCAGAACATCCGGAAACTGCAATTATGTAATTCCGGTTAAGGAATTCCTCTGCAATGTTGTATACATCCTTGGAACCTGCTGGATAGTTGGAGCATCCGATAATTGCAACAACACCAGGAGTAGTACCCATAACCAGGTTCAGACCTTCTGCCCTGATCTCGGCATCGCTTACCTGCCCTCTTCCAGCTCTTACCAGACCTTTCTCTTCGGCAATAACTTTCTGGGCAGCTTTTTCGATGACACTTAAGACAGGGATTTCCTTGTTACAGACCTGTTCACACCTGCGGCAGCCTACACAAAGATCGTGGAGATATTCCAGAGCAGAATAGTCTCCTTCTTTTGCCATCTGGATTGCATCTGGGATATCAAGTTCCTCGGGGCATGCGAGTGCACATTCTCCACACCCTACACACTTAGCGACAAGGCTTGCCATTTCTTCGTCAGTGGGGATAGCTGAAATTCCTTCACGGAGTGGAGCCATTTCCATAGCAAGTCTAGGTACGAGTTCTCCGAGCTTGTCGTAATCCAGCATTACACAGCCAGGAGTCTTTCCGGTCTTAATATCTTCAATAATTGCATCCACGCTGTCATTGGTCCTGTCTGGAAGACCGTACATGACTTTTTCATTAGATGCAATAACTGGAATCTTAAGTTTCTCTCCTTGTTCTAGAAGGTCAGCCCTTACACACTGTTCGTCAATGACAATTACATCAGGAATTCCGGAGCGTACGACCTTTAGCTCCTTTGAAATGGTACCAACTATCTTTGCATAGGGGGCTTTTCGGTCTTCTCTCTTGTATCTTGTCATATCGAATGCAGTACAGCAGAGACCTCCAATTTCCAGCTTGTCGGTAAGATCATGATCTTCCATATAGTCCATGATGTAGGTGACACCGGCAACATTGTGCCCAATAGCGATAATCACTGGCTTTGAGGCATCAAGTGTTCCCATACCTACTTCAACAAGAGGGGCTTCAGGGTCGGACTTCGGGAAGCCAAGTGCAGTAACCTGAGCTATATCTGAAACTTCCATCCCGACATGGTCAAGAATTCCGGCAAGCATTGCCTTGTTATCATAGTCGATTGCTGCTCCTTCCTGTCCTGCGTGGATGGTTGCAAGCAACTGGCCCAGCTCTTCTTCAACATATTCCATTGCAGGTTTGAGCTCACCAAGCGTCTTCGGCTGCATACCTGTAACAAGCTGTATGTTAGGGGCAATCACATTCGAGGCACCCATATTGATTGGCATGTCCTCTCCAAAGAGGTCAATAATGTGATCGAGAAGGTGGCGTCCGTGAGCACTGTGACATGCACATCCCGTAATGCAGCGCAGGAAGAACTCTCTTGCAGTCTGACCTTTCATGTCCAGACCACAGGCACCTCTCTTGTTACCCTCCAGGTTACACGGTCCGAAGGTACAGTAACAGCACTGGTCACACATTGGGGTATAGACCGGTTCATAACGGTCAAACAGCGTAAAACTCCAGTCTCTTACTTTGGCAACTGTGGGGAAGGGGGTCGGACCCATCGGGCCAAGTTCTTCTTTTGGCTCTTTTGCTTCTTTGGCAACCTCCTTTGCTGCCCCTACAATATTATTAATAGTGATCTGAACGGATTCCAGATCTTCAATAGAAAAACTCCCGGTAGTTAGTTTGCTCATTTGAGCTTTACCTCCTAAATTTGTTTAAAGTCGACTTTACCAAGACGATTGCAATTATCATACTCGGCATATTCTTCATGATTGTACATTATATATTTTGCCGTCTGCTTAAAGTTACAACCGTGTAAGTAAATGCGCTTCTGGTAAAATGCTATTAACTATTTTTTCAACTAGCAAGTATTTCACCAGCGTTTTTTCCAGCTAAAGTCGTTTTTAGAGGAAATATTTCCATATAAAAGTCGTTTTTAGGGCTTAATTTCTCTTCAAAGCTGTTTTTACACCCTTTTTGTCAAAAAAAACCGTTTTTGCCAACGATTGAGACCTTAATCCTAACAAGAGGTCGCTACCGATGGATAATAAACACTAATTAATTGTCTTAACGTACCAAATCTATATAACATTTTCTAATTTGTAACACGCATTTCGAGAGGGGTAAAATGGGAAAATTCAAAATCAGTCTACTTTATGATTTTTTTTGAACTATGTATGAAAAAACTAAGTTAGTGTTTATAGACTCGGGTTTTTCAATAAAACTTATTTTAATACTAGCCTTTAATCTCTTTGTGTTATTAATTGTTAATAATTATACTTTTTATTCATGATTAAAACAGGTGATTATGTAAATGTTTGTTACCAGAATCAAATACGAATTCTAAAACAAAAGCTATCCTTAACGTGAATATAAAATTGAAAAAATATTATGGAATATATAAATATATGGAGAATAAATAAATGGAAAAATATTTATAGGCTTAGCATTGTCATACGGCTTTACACAGTAAACGCCGTAAACTATTTTTGTATTTTCACAGGAAACAAATAAATATGATACCCTTAATTGAATATTAATTGATATATTTTTTAATATAAATATTATGTTTTTGAATAAAACTAACATTGATCCGTTTTCAACAATTATATTTTTGAAGATGATCATTCTTGAACATAATCAGAGTACCTCTCCATTAATTGGTCACTCTTCTCTCCGAGCGTTAAATTCCGATTTATATTATCAAAGGTTTTGATGATGGGAAATTGACTTATTTAATGACCTCTGAAAAACTGAATTATAAATAAGGTAAATATCTAAGCCATAGTATCCGGAAAATTTACTGGCTTACATACAATTTACTGGCTCATATATAATTTACTGGCTTACATATATAATACTGGCTTACATATAAATCACTTATAGGCACTTAATTAATGTACAGGCAGTTCTTAAAATTAAGAGTTGATTCTCAGAGTTAAGAGTTTTAAAGTGAGATAAATATCAATGATCAATTCAATGAAAACAATATCATAGATATCATTCTAGCTAAGGTTCTTCATTTTGGTTACAGTAAGATACTCTAATCGCCTCAAATTTAAAGCAGTGTTATATGAGATAAAATTAGAGAACAATTAGAATAAATTGGAGATTAATTGGAATATAAACCGGAGAGTAGTTAGAAATATGTTTGACCTTAATGCAGCTTACATCCATGGAGGTGAAGCAGGTGGCAAGTAAAGACTCTATTTTCGCAAGCCCGTCAATAGTAATCATTGCTCTTTGCACACTTTCATTCTTCTTGGAAATGGTTCCGGGCATAGGCGAGGTTTATTTTAACGCTTTTTATTTCGACCCTAATTATCTTGTAACAAAGCCGTGGACGCTTATTACATACATGTTTCTACATAACGGTTTGTTTCATCTTTTGTTCAATATGCTCGTCTTATACTTCTTTGGAACTGCACTTGAGCGGCGAGTCGGGAACAGACAGCTTCTGGCAATTTTCTTCACTGCAGGGATTTTATCGGCAATTGGGTATACTTTTTTAACTCAGCCGATTTTCAATATATCTCCTGGCCCAATGGTTGGCGCAAGTGGAGCAATCTATGGAGTCTTTGCAGCCCTCACAATACTTGAGCCGGACATCCGCGTCTATGTCTACTTTGTACCGATGAAACTAAAACATGCACTGGTGCTTTTTGCTCTCTTTGACTTTCTTATGATCAACTCATCGGATATGATAGCCCATACAGCTCACCTTAGCGGTCTCTTTGTCGGCCTTTATATGGGTTTCCGCATAAAGAAAATTCAGGAAAATGCTCAAAGATCCAGATACATTGGTAGGTGGTAACCCTGGAAGGGAAGGATCTTCTAGAAGGCACATACTATTATCCGAGACCCGATCCAGGAGAGAAGATTCCTATTATGGTTTTGAATTTCAGGAGACTATTTGCAGCCTGGTCTCCAGAGCTAAAAAAGACCCTGTACTTCGAAAAACCGCCTGAGAATGAGAACTTGAAAAGAGTAAGAGAAATTACTCTTCTTCATGTATATGATTGGCTTGCAGGCAGAGAAGGAGTGATAGAACTTACTGATCCGGAGTTTGAGCAGTTTATGGAAATATATGAAGCTTTTCTGGCGAAGCTAGGAGAAATCCAGTACCTCAGACGTAAAACAGGAAGAAAAACAGAAAATGTTTTTGAGCTCAAGGAATCTCCATATGTTATTCGGGAAGTAAAAAAGGGACCTTTTTCAGACAATTTATAAATAAAATTACTACGTTTTAGAGATCTACATTTTATGAATAGAGATCTTTATTTTGCCGAATTTTCTTCCTGTTCGCAGGAAAATTTTCGGTTCTTCAATCCAATAATTCATAAAAGAATAGAGTTGCAAACTCTGATTGCCTTAATATGCAAATGTTTTACTACAGAAAAGCAGATATAATGTATCATCGGATTGAATGCAAAATTGCGGTATCAAGATATATCTTAGAAATTCGGAACTTTAAACCTCAAAAGCTGATTGCGGAAGCATAAACTCTTTACCAGCAGATTTTGGAGGGCTGCTGGAAGTGTAGCTTCCCCCCAGAGTTAGTGCTGTATGGCCATATGGCGCAAACAAACAAGGCACAGGTTCCGTGAGCTGCAAGATCACAGAGGACATTGATAATGAAACCTGTAAAAAGCGGAATAGACTCAATATCAAAATACCTCCGCTCGAAAAAAGAAGTTGGCAGGCGGAAAATCGGACTTTTAGTGGACGGCCCGAATATTCTCAGAAAAGAATTTGATGTAAATCTTGAGGAGATAAGGGATGTCTTGAAAGACTATGGAAATATCAAAATCGGACGCGTTTTCCTTAACCAATACGCTTCTGACAAGCTTGTGGAAGCTATAGAAAATCATGGACTTGAACCTATAATTTGTTCGAGCGATGTTGATGTGCGCCTCGCGGTAGAGGGCATGGAGCTAGTATATAACCCCAATATTGACACTCTTGCAATCGTTACAAGGGATGCAGACTTCAAGCCGCTGTTAAACAAAGCAAATGAGCACGGCAAAGAGACTATTATTTTTGGAGTTGAGCCCGGTTTTTCCACAGCGCTAAAAAATTCTGCGGACTATGTTATTCTTATGAAGAAAGACAAAATGAGCAGTTATGACGAGTCCGATGGAATGGCATCAGGTGGAGGAAAAATTGATGCATCGGAATATCAGGATAGTATGTATGAAGAATCCGTAGAAAAGACCTGACTTATACTGTCCTTTTTGATATTCCTTTCTCACTTTTTTAAGGATAGTTAACTTCTACACCGAGGATTTCTTTTTCTCCTTCAAAAACATCCCGTGCGATTTCGGCACAGCCTATTGCAGCATGCCATTTTCCGAGAAACTGGCATTCTTGCCCCAAATGTGCATGAATTTTTTTCTGCACATATTCGAATTCGCCTATGGACCCTGCAAGAAAAACCTCTCCTGCAGTCTTATAGTCTTTAAGAAGAAGTTGCATTGACGTAATTTCCATGGCCGCAAACAACGCAATAGTATCAAGGGCCAGGAGAGCAGGACTTTCTCTTTTTTCGGCTGCAAGGAGTAGTTCTTCCCTATCTTTATATGGAGTCATTTTCAGAGCTCCTGCCTTTATAAAAGCCTGGTTTGCAGTGCAGTATCCGTTATCCACATCCCTGATAGCTTGCAGGTCAAGGGGCCCATGATGAACACCTGGAGCAAATATGCAAGCATCGATAGCCCCAATTACTTTCCCGTCAGCAACGGCAAGAGTAACAGTATTTGAACTTATATCGGAAACCACAAAGTTATTATAACCAAGGCAGAGGATGTGGTAAGCAATTCCCAGCTTCTCAGGACTCGTAAGATGGGAAAACACCTTCATTCTGGAATCTACCTTACTCTCCGTATGAAGGCCAGGGATTGCGATTGCCGGAACTCCCGAATTCCGAATGGCATCAAAAACTTTCGTGCCTCCTCCGGTCTTTTTTCCTGCTCCTTCAGTACTCTTGAGCCCCCTTCCTTCCAGGCTCCTGACATCCTTAATTGTAGAAAAACCGTCTCCCATTGAGTACGTCAGTGCTACAAGGTCAATTGTCTCACGTTGAATTCCAAAGTGTTCCTCAAGTGAAGTAAGGATCTCATTTTCGGACATGGCTGCTGCATCGGCTCTTTCAAGTTCAAAGGTAAGAGTACTTTCTCCGTCTATAAGAGCAAAACGCATCGCAGTTGTACCATGATCAATACCTATAAACCCCAATTACTTGTCTCTCCTTTAGCGCCTCAGAGGGCAGTTTTTAAGATTTCGTTTAGTTCGTCCATAATTCTATCTCCCTCTTCAGCGGTTCCAACTGTTGTTACCAATCTTATTTCCTGAAAACTTCTGCCTTCAGAGAGTAATAGCCTCAAGTTCCCTCTCGCGTCCGCACGCAGCACCTTTCCGGTCAGGCTTCCCCCTGCAATGCCTTTTACGGAAATTACGGTTGGGATTACCTTCTTTACTTCAGGGTGTTGGGTCACAAGTTTTACAAGTTTTTTACCGGCTCGTCCCCCGATAATTGTTGTATGGACTCCACCAAGCTTGTTCTTATAGGAACTTTGCGAGCTCTCATGTAAGTTATTTTTATTTACCTTCATTGTAGTCAAACCGGTACCTGTTCCCCTGGCAACTTTTTCATTATTATATATATCTTTATTTATATTTATTATGTATATATCCGGTTAGAATCCAAGGAAGTATTGCAGGCCATAAACCCTCTTATCAAGGTTTTACCCTGAAGCCAGATGCTGCAAAAATAAACCATTCCAGAACTCCAGGCATAAAAACAGCCGAATTCTGGATCGTTTCGCCTTTTTTAAAAACGCTTTCTTCTGGAAAATCCGTTTTTTCGTAAAATCAGATCTTTTCAACTTCCTTCATGCTTATTAGCTTGATATTATCTTCTTCAAGTGTTTTAATTGCCTTTTCAATGTCATTGACTCTGATTATTAAAAGGGCTTTCTGATCCCTGGTGACAAAGGCATACGCATAGTCAATGTTGATCTTGGCTTTTCCGAACACTTCTGCAATACGGGACATACTGCCAGGGACATCATCCATTTCGATTCCCAGAACATTTGTTTCGGAAACGGTAAACCCTGCATCATGGAGTATACTGTGAGCATAGTCGGATCTGTCCACAACCATACGGATTATTCCGAAGTCTCCTGATTCGGCAATGGTAAATGCTCTGATGTTTATGCCGGCGCTTTTCAATTTGTTTGCGACGTTTGCAAGTCTGCCAGGTTTATTTTCCGCAAAAAGGGAAATCTGCTTTATAAATTTATCTTCCATTCCAGCACCCGTATCCTTATATTGCTTATTCTATGCTTTTATACTGTTTATTCTTATTTTCTCTTATTTTTTGTAATCTTTTACCAGAATACAACAGTATAAGTCTCTACTATGCCAAAGTATAATATAAATCTCTATATCAAAGTATATTATAAGTTTCTATCCAAAGTATGTTATAAGTTTCTATGCCAAAGTATAATATAAGTCTCTCCAAAGTATAATATAAATCTCTATGCCAAAGTAT
>DUGT01000042.1:8921-13166 GCA_013331275.1 Methanosarcina sp.
CTCTATGCCAAAGTATGTTATAAGTCTCTATGCCAAAGTATATTATAAGTCTCTATGTATGTTTTAAGCTTACATACAGTATTTAAGATTATAAACAGCTATAGTCAACTAAGCAACTGTCTGCCTTTTAGAGTATTATTTACCGGCATTACTTCCGTTTACAAACCTAATTTTACAGGTGGACTCTTTTCTGCATTATCTGTTTTTATTTTATGTATGAGAACTTACTTTACATCTGGCTTCGCATTAAAAAGAAACTTCTCATTAAAAAATTGAGAGATCAGTCCCAAAAAATGAAACCTGCAGGAAGTTAATATTTGCAGATTTTGTTTTCGCTCTTTGAAGAGTTCAAATCTTTCGATTATCAATAACTTTCTTTGATTTTCCTTCCGAGCGGGGCAGAGAGCCATGCTCTACCAGTTCCACCTCGACTGCAAGATTCAGTACGCTTTTAAGTGCACTCGAAACCTTTCTTTTAAGTGCCATCATATCTGACATTTTATCGCTAAAAGCGGATTCCTGCACTTCGATCTGGACTTTCATGGAATCAAGGGGTCCAATCCTATCTACAATGATCATGAAATGGTTTCCGACTTCAGGAATATTCATAAGGACAGATTCGACCTGGCCTGGGAATACATTGATTCCGCGCACGATAATCATATCATCCGAGCGACCGCTAATGCGTGTAATCCTGGGATGGGTTCTTCCGCACATGCAGGGCTCCGAAAGCTTTCTGGTAAGATCCCTTACTCTGTACCGGATTAGAGGGAAGGCTTCTTTAGCAAGAGTTGTAATTACGAGTTCTCCAACCTCGCCGTCAGGAACAGGCTCACCGGTCTCAGGATCAAGGATCTCTACAAGGAATTTATCTGCCCAGATGTGAATCCCACACTGTTCTGAGCATTCGGTAAAAAGAGGACCGCTCATTTCCGACGTTCCGTAAATATCAATAGCTTTGATCCCTGATTCGTCTTCTATACGTTTTTTGAGTTCTTCGGACCAGGGTTCTGCCCCGAAAAATCCCATCTTTAGTTTGGTGTCGTCCCTGATACTGATGCCTTCTTTTCTTGCAGTCTCAATCAGATAAAGGAAGTAAGAAGGCGTGCAGGCTATAGCAGTGACGTCAAGGTCTCTCATAAGCTCAAGCTGGCGCTCGGTGTTTCCTGAACTTGTAGGAAGTACAGTTGCGCCCAATTTTTCGCTTCCGTAATGGGCACCAAGTCCACCTGTAAAAAGTCCGTACCCGTAACTTACCTGAAGGATATCATTCTTCCCCAGTCCAACAGAAGTAAATCCTCTCGCAAGAGACTCTGCCCATTCATCAATATCCCTCTGGGTATATCCTACAACTATAGGTTTGCCTGTTGTACCTGAAGAAGCATGGAACCGAGCTAGTTTTGAGTTTGGGACGCAAAACATGCCAGTTGGATAGGTATCTCTGAGATCCTGTTTAACTGTAAAAGGCAACTTCCTGACATCTTCAAGAGTTTGGATGTCTTCTGGCTTAACTCCGTGTTCATCAAACTTTTTTCTATAAAAAGGAGAGTTTTCATACACATAATGTACAAGTTGCTTCAACTTTTCTTCCTGCAGCTTATTCAAATCTTCTACAGGCATTGTCTCCATATCAGGGTCCCAGTATTCTGGCATTGTTTCACACTCTTTATATTATATATTCTGGGCTCTCAATATCAAGCCCGGTATTTTCTAGCTTTTTTCCTATGAATCTCATTTCATGCCGCTTTAAGGTCATGTTTCAGTTCTCTTTAATCTCGCTAACATTACTTTCTTACTCTGTTGCTTTCTTACTCCAGAGTTTATTATTTTCAGTTTATTATTTTTTAGTTTATTATTTTCAACGGAGATATACTTCCGGCAAATACAATATGAAGATTAGTTGGATTAATATGAAGGTTAAGCTAGATTCTCATATAAATATTAGCTGTTAGGCAGAAAAAAGATTTTGTTAGTAAACCCGAAAGCTAGTTACATAAAAAGATAAAGTCCAGAAAGTGACCAGATATGGATTTTTCGATAACCTGGAATGTTTACTCATAATCGGCAAATTTTATAAGTATGGGATCAATAATTAGGGTCCAGTTACTGAATTATATATTTGTAAAGATAAAGTGAGATTTTAAGTAGAATGCGAAGTAAGAGTTTTTTAAAATAGATTCTGAATAACGAAACTTCTTTTGACCATATTCTGAATAATTAAACTTCTTTTGACCATATTCTGAATAATTAAACCTCTTTTGACCATATTCTGAATAATTAAGCCTCTTTTTACTTTAAGAAATCATTCATTTTCAAACTCTCCGAGATCATCAAAAGAGATCTCTTTTGACGTTTCCCCCAGAGAAGCTTCAAGAATTTTCTTTGTTCTTTTCCTGCATTTATCCAGAACTTCTTTCATGTCACCGACCACATCGATTCCGGCAGCTCCGGAATGCCCGCCGCCTGTGCCGCTGTATTCGTTACTTATATCTTCCATTAGCTGGCCAAGATTAACTCCGGCACTTACAGCATCACGCTTTGCTCTTGCACTTATCCTGACGTTTTCACCTTTGGCTGTGCCGACAAAAGCGATATCTGCTCCAATATTAATGAGCATGGAAGATGCAGAACCTCCGAAAGAGCTGACGTGGGAAGATGCTATCAACATATCCTGTACTCTATCGAGCTCGACACGGCTTGCGGCTTTCAGAATAGCTATACGCATGGAAATATCCTGTGGGGTAGCAGCCATAAGGTCCAGCACTTCCCCGTACTCAACACCACTGTCCTCAATAATTTTGGATACTGTCCGGAAAGTATCCGCAGATGCATGTTTAAAATGCCCGGTATCCGTTAAGATCCCCGTGAGCATCCCAATCCCCACTCGCCTGTTAATAGGTGCTCCCATTGCTTTCAATATATCGTAAACTATTTCTACGGTAGAGGTACTGTTCCTGTGCAGATAGAATTCGGCATTTTCTGTCAGAGCAGTAGTTGTATGGTGATCGATTACACAATACCTGGTAAGCTCCAGATCATTTAATTGTGCTTTTGTTGATGTATCAACCACAACGACAAAACTGTAATCAGCCGGATTAGGCTTATCCACAACTTCAATGCCAAGTCTCTCTATAAGTACAGCAGCTACACGGTTACAGCCGTCCACAAGTCCGATAGTGCCTCCGATAGATTCTGAAAGGGCAAAAGCACTGCTAACAGCGTCCGGATCTGCATTCCGGTGGCACAAATACAAAATATTTCGATAGTCAAGGAGCCGGTTGAAAAACTCCGCTTCATCAACTTCCATTGTCCACTCTGGCTATCGTTTTAAGAGGTATCGATCTCCCTTGATTCAAGAGCTTCGAAATTTTTGCATAACTGCTTTGTAAGTTTTGGCAAAACTGCACTTTATTTAATATTCCTTATGCGGGAATGAAAAATAAAATTATTGTGCTCTAGTGCCTAAAACCTGTTGAATCTGCTCCTGAAGCTGTTTAAAGCGAGATGTGAGCCTTTCTTCCTGTCTGGAAATAGACTGAAGCCTGAGTGAGAGAGTTTCTTCCCTATCTTTAAGTTTTGTAATGGACTCTCCCTTGTTCGTTTTTATTACTAACTCCCCTACATTGCGGTAGACTACTGCGTCATCAGCGAGTCTTTCCAGCTCGTCAAGAGCCATCTTGGATTCTTTTTGCATAGCTTCAATCTGTGATTTTTGCATAGCCAGAGCCTGTATCTGCTGCTGTATTTGCTGAAGCTGTGCTATCTGATTCTGAACTTGAGGAGGTAATTCTGCAGTCATATGATTTTCACCTGAGTCCTCAATAAACCTGAAGGGATTTTAATGTTTCTGTCCTTACAGCTTCCGAAAAATCTCTCTTCGCCATCAAAATTAATCTGGACCCCTTCTGCCAGAAACTTAAATAACAGTTAGTCGTAATAGATAGACAGTATGATATTTATTAGCCTGAAGTGGAGATGACTTAGAGACTATCCGAAAAATGAGTAATGCATATCGAAAAGTTGCAGTAAGTCTAAATATCTGGGCATACGTTCCGGTTTTGCATATTATAAAAGTTATAGCAGGTAACCGCTTTTCAGATAGGCTCTGAGCTATCATCAACATAAGGATTTGAGAAAATAACCTGGAAAAAAAATTATAAAAAATTCATCATAAAAAGAGATTAACAAATCATTTATCAAAAACGGATTGTAAAAGATCGTAAAAGATCATTAAAGTCATAAAAA
>DUGT01000042.1:13311-19330 GCA_013331275.1 Methanosarcina sp.
TAAGAGCCATTATAAGAGCCATTGTAAGAAACATTTAATAAAGGGGAATAATAAGGAGATAATTATAATTAATTAGATTAGAATATAATCGATCTCATTCAGACTAATTTGGACTTTAAATTAACGATTCAGGAGATATTCGAAAATGGAAAAAGGCGGAAACCTTAGAGAGATAAAATCTCTGCTTGAAAAATTCACTAATGCCCATGGGATCTCAGGCTTTGAGGATGATATCCGAGAGCTTCTTGAAAAGGAGCTTGAACCTTATGTTGATACCATGCGCAGAGACTGCATGGGAAACCTTATAGCTCTCAAAAAAGGAGAAGGCCCTTCCATAATGCTGGCTGCCCACATGGACGAAATCGGGCTCATGGTCAGGTATATTGATGATAACGGCTTCCTCAGGTTTGTCGGGATCGGAGGATGGTTTGACCAGACACTTCTTAACCAGAGAGTTGTGCTTCACGGTAAAAAAGGTTCAATTCCCGGAGTAATCGGATCAAAACCTCCTCACGTAATGAAAGAGGAAGACAGGAAAAAACCCGTGAAGCTGGATGACATGTTCATCGATATAGGAGCAAAAGATAGGGAAGATGCTGAAAACCTTGGAATTGAGATCGGCACGGTAGCTTCTATTGACCGGAACTTTGTTCCAATGGCAAACGGAAAAGTGACCTCGAAAGCCTTTGACAACCGTGCAGGCATTGTTATCCTTATTGAAGTTATGAAACGGCTTTCCAAACACAAAATCGAAGCAAATGTCTATGCCGTAGGTACCGTGCAGGAAGAGGTGGGACTGAAGGGAGCAAGAACCTGTGCTTTTGGAATTTGTCCAAATGTTGCACTTGCCCTTGACACAACTATTCCCGGAGACCATCCCGGTATAAATAAAACCGATTCTTCCCTGGAACTCGGAAAAGGCCCTGTGGTTACTGTAGCCGATGCGTCAGGAAGAGGCCTTATAGCTCATCCGCAAGTTCTTAAGTGGCTTAAAGAAACCGCCGCTGAAAATGATATACCCTATCAGCTTGGAGTCGGTTCCGGAGGTACAACCGATGCAACTTCAATACACCTTACAAAAGAAGGTATCCCTACAGGCACGGTCAGCATAGCTACCCGATACATCCATTCCCCTGTTGAGGTCCTGGATACGGCAGATATTGAAGCGTGCGTTTCCCTCATTGTAAAAGCAATAGAAAGGGTAGACAAATATTTTGAAAACTGTTAAGAGGAAAATCTATGTAATTTCAAGCAAGAGTTGCCACTTTGTTCCGCATGTGCGGGAAAAACTCTTGCAGTTCTGTTTTTCTGACTTTTTCTCTTATTTTTTCTTATCTTCTATTTTTCTCTCTTTTTCCTCTTAATTTCTATTTGAGTTTAAATTTGAGATTCATTGATTTTGTAACCTCAAAAAATATAATTTTAGAAAGTTAGAGATATTGTTAACTGTAAACTACTAAAATTATATTTACTTTTTACCAGTATGTTTTTTACATAGTATAAGATTATTAGATAAAATGGAGTTGACTGTATGAAAAAAGCATAACGTTTTGCTGCCGTGATGTCCTGTGCTGTACGCATAGAGATATTATATGACGAGCGACTAATTTCACATTAGTTTCTTTGTATATAACCTTTGTTTGTCGATAGTTTCATCTGTATGGATATTTATTGCATCATTCTTCATAGGGCGATTTGCTTAAAGAGTGGACCTTAAATTTGACCAAGAAAATTTAAACCGTTGCGAGACATACTTTAATAAGAAATCATAAAACTGAGCGATTGAGGGCTAAACTAATTTTTCATTGTGAAACTTCGAGCAAGATACAGAGAGCAGCTTTCATATAGCATTCATATGTTCACTAATGGCCGGCAAAAAAGGAAAAACTCTTGATCCTCAATAACAACCATACATAGTTAATTCAATAGAATTCCTACCACTCACATGTAAAGATCCAATCAGTGAATACAATGCGAAGTGATAATTGAATAACTCGAGGTCTAATAATATGGCTCTCAAAAAATCCGAACTTTACTCTTCTCTTTGGTCCAGTTGTGATGAACTGCGTGGTGGAATGGACGCCAGCCAGTACAAGGACTACGTACTCGTTCTTCTGTTTATCAAATACGTCAGCGACAAATACGCCGATGTGCCCTTTGCCCCTATCACAATCCCGGAAGGTGCAAGCTTCAAGGATATGGTCGCACTCAAAGGCAAATCAGATATTGGCGATCAGATCAACAAGAAAATAATTGGGCCGCTGGTCAATGTCAACAAACTATCTGACATGCCGGACTTCAATGATGCTACCAAGCTCGGTAGCGGTAAGGAACAGGTAGACAGGCTTACTAACCTCATCGCCATTTTCGAGAACCCTGCCCTTGATTTCTCGAAGAATCGCGCAGACGGTGATGATATCTTAGGTGACGCTTACGAATACCTGATGCGTCACTTCGCAACAGAAAGTGGAAAAAGCAAAGGGCAGTTCTACACCCCTGCCGAAGTCAGTCGAGTTATAGCACGGATACTTGGAATCCGCCAGGCCAATACCAGAGGTTCCACCACAGCCTATGATCCTACATGTGGTTCCGGTTCACTGCTTTTGAAGGTCGCAGACGAGGCAAGAACCAAGATAACCCTGTACGGCCAGGAAAAAGACGCAGCCACATCCGGTCTTGCCCGCATGAACATGATCCTGCACAATAATCCTGAAGCACTTATCGTGCAGGGCAACACACTGACAGATCCCAGGTTCAAGGATGGTGAAACAATCAAGACCTTTGATTACGTTGTCGCCAATCCCCCGTTCAGTGACAAACGCTGGAGCACCGGTTTGGATCCTCTTAAAGATCCCTATGAGCGTTTCAAGCCTTTTGGGATTCCACCTGCCAAGCAGGGAGATTACGCTTATCTGCTGCACATTGTTCGTTCGCTCAAGGACACAGGAAAGGGAGCCTGCATCCTGCCACACGGCGTGTTGTTCCGTGGTAATTCCGAGGCCGATATTCGTCATGCCCTCATAAGCAGGGGGTACATAAAGGGAGTTATAGGCCTGCCAGCCAACCTTTTCTATGGCACTGGTATCCCAGCCTGTATCGTTGTTATTGACAAGGAGGACGCTCAAACCCGCAAAGGTATCTTCATGATTGATGCCAGTTCGGGTTTCATGAAGGATGGCCCCAAGAACCGTCTCCGTGCTCAGGATATTCGCAAGATAGTGGACGTTTTCACTAAGCAGGCTGAAGTTACGAAATACTCACGGATGGTCAGTTTCGAAGAGATCGAGAAGAGTGAGTTTAACCTCAACCTTCCACGCTATATCGACAGCCAGCAGGCTGAGGACTTGCAGGATATCGAGGGACATCTGCACGGAGGCATTCCTTCTGCTGATGTGGATGCTCTCCAGCGGTACTGGGATGTCTGTCCACAGCTTCGGCAAGCCCTGTTCAAAGAAAATCGCCCTGGTTATCTGGATCTTGCTGTGGACAAGGCAGATATCAAATCCGCAATCTACGAGCACCCCGAGTTTGTTGTTTTCACATCTGACATGAATGCCCATTTCGCTGCCTGGCGCACTAAGAGTTCTGCTATGCTCCGGCAATTGCAGGCAGGCTGCCATCCAAAGGAAATCATAGCTATGCTGGCTGAAGACCTGCTCGCTCATTATGAAAGTAAGCCTCTCATCGATAAGTACGATATTTATCAACACTTGATGAATTACTGGGAGGAAGCGATGCAGGATGACTGCTACCTCATCGCCGATGAGGGCTGGAAAGCTACGACTTATCGTATCATTGAAAGGGACAAGAAGGGAAAGGAGAAGGACAGAGGTTGGACCTGCGACCTCGTACCAAAATATCTCATTGTGGCTCGTTTCTTCGCTAAAGAGCAGGAAGATATCGATAAACTTGCTTCTGACCTGGAAAGCATCACCGCCAGCATGACAGAACTGGAAGAGGAACAGGGCGGTGAAGAAAGTGCATTTTCCGAACTTGACAAGGTGAATAAGGCCAATGTCACTGCACGCCTGAAGGATATAAAAGGAGATAGTGAAGCAAAGGACGAAGTTGCTGTCCTCAACGACTGGCTGAAACTTGCCAATAAAGAAGCAGACCTGAAGAAAGGTCTTCGGGAAGCCGAGTCCCTACTTGATTCAAAAGCCTATTATTACTACCCCAGGCTGACCGAGGATGACATCAAAACTCTGGTTGTGGAAGACAAATGGCTCTCTTCACTGGATGCAGCCATCCACGGCGAGATGGACCGGATAAGCCAATCCCTTACCCAGCGTGTGAAGGAGCTTGCCGAACGCTATGAAACCCCGATGCCGCAGATGACCGACCGCGTTGCTGAGCTGGAGGTAAAAGTAAACCGGCATCTGGAGAGGATGGGGTTCAAATTATGAGCAGAAACAGGAGATTTCAGAAAGAGAAGGTCCAATCATGAAAAAGACCAGAAACACCAGCATTGACGTAAGAGGAACTGCCATCTCCATTGTTTCTCAGGAAGATGAAGACTACATTTGCCTGACAGACATTGCCAGGTATAAAAACCCGGACCATACCGATGACCTCATCCGCAACTGGCTCAGGAACCGAAATACTGTGGAATTTCTGGGGATATGGGAACAGCTCAATAATCCGAACTTTAATCCCGTCGAATTCGACGGGATTAGAATGCAGGCAGAGATGTGGAATCCTAAACTCGAAAAGGAGGAACAGCAATGAGCGCGGAATGCAGCGCGGAAACCATTTCGCCCGGTTACAAACAGACTGAAGTGGGGGTTATACCTGAAGATTGGGATGTTAAGAAGCTGGGAGAAGTAGTAGATATTGACGCAGACAATCTGAGCGCAGGAACATCAGTAGATTATGCGTTCAACTATATCTCACTTGAAGACGTTGATGAAGGATTGTTACGTAGTTATTCGAGTCAGATATTCGGTTCCGCACCATCAAGAGCCCGTCGAAGATTGCGTTATGGAGATGTTTTGGTTTCGACTGTCCGCCCAAACCTAAAATCTCATCTTTTGTTTGGACAACGCCAAGGAGAATGGATTTGCTCCACAGGCTTTTCCGTTGTTCGATGTAAGAATTCGAGTGCAGTGCCAAGCTACATCTTTTCACACCTGTTTGCTACAACAATTACAAAACAAATCGAGTCTCTACTTACGGGTTCCAACTACCCAGCAATCAATGGAAAAGACGTAAAAGCGCTGCTCATCCCACTTCCGCCCACTCTCGCCGAACAAGAAGCTATCGCTGAAGCTCTCTCCGATGCGGATACCCTCATCGGATCCCTTGAGCAGCTCGTCGCCAAGAAACGCCAGATCAAACAGGGCGCCATGCAGGAGTTGCTGACAGGAAAGAGAAGGCTGCCAGGATTTGGTGAAGGGAAAGGATACAAACAGACTGAGGTAGGGGTGATACCGGAAGATTGGAGTGCAGTTGATTACATTTCTTTCGGGCAAGTTATCGATGGAGATCGTGGAGTTCACTATCCTAGTGCTTTCGACTTGCAAGATACTGGGTACTGTCTTTTTTTGAATGCAGGAAATGTGACAAAAGAAGGATTTCGATTCTCTGAGTGCCAATTCATATCAACAGAAAAGGACAAGAAGCTAAACAAAGGAAAACTGAGTCGTGGAGATGTGATATTAACAACGCGCGGAACCCTTGGAAATTTTGCGTATTACACAAAAAGAGTACCTTTCGAGCACATTCGAATAAATTCTGGAATGGTAATCCTTCGAAACACGGCAGAAACAGTCACTAACACTTATCAATACCTTGTTCTTCGGTCTCAAATAGTTGAATCTCAAATAGAGCGACTTTCTTTCGGGAGTGCACAACCACAGTTAACGGTGAAAGGCATCAGCACTCTAAAGATTCCCCTCCCACCCACCAAATCTGAGCAAGAAGCTATCGCTACTATCCTCTCCGACATGGACTCAGAAATTTCCGCGCTGGAAGAAAAGCTTGCCAAAACCCGCCAGATCAAGCAGGGTATGATGCAGGA
>DUGT01000042.1:19382-27987 GCA_013331275.1 Methanosarcina sp.
GCGCTGGAAGAAAAGCTTGCCAAAACCCGCCAGATCAAGCAGGGTATGATGCAGGAACTGCTCACAGGGAGGATTCGCTTACTATGAATACTATATGCCAGTTAGTTCAATAAGATTATAAGTCTACTAAGAGTGTGTCTTAGTCTTAAATTTAATTTTACAACAAGGTAAAATGCCATCCAATGAGTCTATATATACACTTAATTTCGGAAAAATTTGATATCCGATTTTTAAAGTTAATATTACCCATTATCCAATTGTAAAAATGATTTGAATTTTAAGACAGCCTCTAAATAACTCAATTCATGAAATTAGGGCGTGAAAGGCTTGAACGACACTAAGTATCTTATCTGGTTGGATATGCTTGGATTCGAAAACATGGCTTATGAAATATCAAAGGGTGGAAACGAAAGAATTGAAGCTATTATAAAAAAATTTGAGCTTTTAGAAAATCAAATATCGATACTTAGTGACAAGTATGATAATAACGATGATTGGATTATCATTAAGGAATCTCTGAATGACATTAGAACATTATCTTACCAAGATTTAGATCATCAAAAAATTTTTAGAGAAACAAGAGCAGTAAGATCAGATCTTATTTCTGTTATACACGATAGGGTAAAACATATTGAAGAAGAAGAGTTGATAATTGGATATAAATATGGAAACAGTGATGATTGGCTTTTAGTTGCAAAATCTTTCAATGAAGTTTTTTTATCTATCAAAGAGATATTGGATCATAATTCATTTTATCCAAAGTATATGCATATACCTCTCGAAATTGCAATTGGAACAGCATCATTCGATAAATGGGCAATATTAGATGGGCACAAGATAATTATTGAGGAAGATACAATCAAATTTTTAAAATCATATGTTGTTAATCATTATCATAAATGGTTTAAAGAAAAATATAATATATCTATTAGATCAACTTTTATTGTTTTTACAGAAGAAGCTTTTAGAGAATTAGAACCGCTGGAAAAAGCAATTTGTAATCGTATAGAGAGTCAAGTAGGCAGTAAACTAATTACATTTTATACTGCAGACTTAGTTAAAATCATCGATCGAGCAAAAGTGTATGATTTTAACAAGAAAGTTGGTTATGTTAACAGTAAAAAATACGATAGAATTGACTCTATATATATTCCTCCTGAAGAATATGAACAGATTGAGAAAACGCTTGCTGAAAATAGGATTGTTTTCATAACTGGCACTCCAGAATGTGGAAAGACTTATACTGCAATGCGATTACTTTGGCTTTATTTTTATAAAGGATATGAGCCCAAGCTAATTACTGGTGGTGATGTAAAAGAGAGACTGGAGGGAAGAAGAGAACTCGAATTAATTCAGTCTGAACTTAAACCAGGAACCATTACTTTTTTTGATGATCCTTTTGGAATATACGAGTACGAAGGAAGGGAAAGTTTAGAGAGAGAGATTAAAACAATTATAACCAATATCAAGAACGTTGAAGATGCTTTTGTAATTATTACTTCGCGTGAAGAAATTTTTAAGCATTTCAAGAAGAAGGCTATTATCAATACTAATATTGAGAGCATGATCACGCTTAAAAAACCTTCCTATACCTATAAAGATAGAGAAGACATGCTTGTAAACTGGGCTATTGAAGATAATGCTCTTTGGTTAGGATATGAGAACCTAGAGAAGTTTATTATTGATAAATTAAGTGACGATACTGTTTTACCTACACCATTAAGCATCAGAAATTTTGTCATTGAAAGTAAAAATATCACTAATATAGACTCTATAGAAAACAAGATACATGAGATGTCTATGGATACGGCAATTCGTTTTGCAAAAGAAATAAAATATATGAATGAAAACAAACAGTTATTTCTTGTAATATTGTTTTCACACATAAGTGAATATGAAACAGTTAAGCAACTTTACATTCAATTAGTCAATGAATTGGGTTATGAAAAGAAAGAAAGTTTTGAAACAATATTAAATTGGTTTAAGGATGATAAAGTTAATATAAAAAACAATGAAATAATTTTCTCTCATCCATCGTATGCTGAAGCTTTTAAATATCTTCTTATCGAGAATGAGGGTCACCCGACTCTAATAAATAGCGAAGTAATCTCTAAAGTACTTCTCGCGCTTTTTAATAATGAAGATGTATGTGCTTCTTGGACAATTACCGAAAACTATACAAGTCTGACAGAAAATTCTCAAAACCTATTATTTCAAGCTGCTGAAAATGAATCGATGTCAAGAGGTGTAGCTATTTGTGTTGCAAAGTATTTCGATACTCTTCCCGAAGAGACTAGGAAACTTTTGTTCACGTTGGCAGAAAGAGAAGCGGCATCAAAAGGAGTTGCTTTAGGGATAACACTATTTTATGATCAACTTCCTGAAGAAGCTAGAAAACTTTTATTTGCATTGGCTGAAAAAGAATCGGTAGCAGAAGAGGTAGCAGAAGTCATAACAAGTAATTTCAATGAAGTTCCGGAAGAAGTTCATAGTTTACTGTTTTTATTGGCCGAGAAAGGAAAGGGAGCAAAGGTCATTGCTACCGGTATTGCAAACTATTTTACTGAACTCCCTGAAGAGGTTAGAAGGTTACTGTTTATTCTAGCCGAAAATGAGATAACAGCAAAATATGTTGCAGAGGCTGTGGCAATAAATTTTGACAACTTGCCTGATAATTATAGGAAAGTACTGTTTGAAATAGCTCAGAATGATGCATTGGCAATATATGTTGCAGGGGTTGTGGCAGCATATTTCAATAACTTACCTGAAGAGTATAGAAGACTGTTATTTGTATTGGCTGAAAAAGAATCAGTAGCCGACGATATTGCTTTTGTTATTTTAGAGTACTTCGATAAGCTTCCAGATGAGTACAGAGATTTATTGTTCGTATTAGCAAATAAAGATTCAATGAAAGCATTATCTATAGGAAAATTAGTAAAAAATTTTGAAAACTTTCCCGAAAATGTAAAAAGACTGCTTTTTATGCTAGCTGATAAGGAAACAACAGCAAAATATGTTGCAAAAGCTATAGCAGAAAACTTCAATGATTTGCCACATGAGATGAGATTGTTACTGTTCAATTTATCTCAAAAAGAGGCAGCCGCAGAAGGTGTTGCTGTTGGCATAGCTAGAAATTTTGATAAGCTACCTGATGATGCTAGGCTATTATTATTCAAATTGGCAGAGAATGACACAACAGCAATATGTGTTGCAGAAGCTGTGGCAGAAAACTTCAACAACCTACCAGAAGAGTGCAGAAGGCTGTTATTTGAGATGTCTCAGAACGATGCAACAGCAATATATGTTGCAGGGCTTGTGATAATGTATTTCAAGAATTTTTCTGAGGAGTATAGAAGGTTATTGTTTACATTGGCTGAAAAAGAATCAGTGGCAGAACACCTTGCAAAGATTGTGGCATATTATTTCGAGGATTTATCTGAAGAATATAGAAGGCTATTGTTCATTTTGGCTGAGAAGGAGGTAGCAGCAGAAGGAGTAGCTACAGGTATACTGATGAACTTCGAGAAGCTACCAGAAGAGTACAGAAGGCTATTATTCAAGTTGGCTGAAAGGGAAGAAGCAGCACGAACTGTTGCCATTGGTATAGCTAAGGAATTCAATAAGCTACCCGAGGAGTACAGAGAGCTGCTGTTTTTAATGGCCGAAAATAAAGAAACTGCAGAATCTATTCCAGAAGCAGTGATAGAAAATTTCAATAATCTTCCCGAAGAGTATAGAAGGCTGTTGTTTAAATTGGTTGAAAAAGAAACAGCAGTAGCATATATTGCTTATGGCATAGCTATGAATTTCGAGAGTTTACCTGACGATTATAGGAGATTGCTTTTCACTATAGCTGAGATGGAAACTGGTGAATCCTGGGTTGCAATATCTGTGAGTGAATTCTTCAGTATTCTTCCAGATGATTATAGAAAACTTTTATTCAAATTGGCTGATAAAGATTCAAGTGCAGGCTTTGTTGCAAAAGCTATAGCTAAAAACTTTAATAATCTCCCAGAGGAGTATAGGCAACTTTTATTCAAACTTGCAAATAAGGACTCAGCAGTAGAAGATGTTATCTTTAGCGTAGCTAAGGTATTTAATGAGCTACCTGAGGAGTACAAAAAGCTACTGATCGTCTTGGCCAAAAATGAAACAACTGCAAAATATATTCCAAACGCAATTATAGAAAATTTCAATAATCTTCCTGAAGAGTATAGAAGACTGCTTTTCGTGCTCGCAGAAGATAAATTAACAGTAGGATATGTTGCAGAAGCTGTAACAAAACATTTTGACAAACTTCCGTGCAATGTAAGGAACTCACTGCTGTTAAAAATTGATAATAAATGAATGATCCACGCGAAAGGCAAACGGACATTATTATGGTGGCAAGTTTTTTGATGATGCTATTGACACTATCTGTCTTTTATATTGTTTATAACACATGACCTGGCATATGTTTGGTAAGACTCACAGCAGCACACAGACGATGGTCACATTATCTATCGGTTCGGGGCTTTCAAGTGAAGGAGTATGGATTGCCACATGTACCAATCATAGAGGGAGCAAGGAAGTATGATCACCGTAGGAAAAAATGAACGAGTCACTCAGGACCGAATAATCTCTCTTTTTCGTGACGAGCTTGATTATGACTATCTTGGAAACTGGATTGGCCGGAAAGGTAATAGCGACATAGAAAAAGGACTGCTTGAAGCCTACCTGACAAAAAGCGGCTACACTCCCATCCAGATAGGCGTTGCTCTCTACAAGCTGGAAATTGAAGCAAACAACCACAACCGTAGCCTGTATGGTAACAACCAGGCTGTCTATAGTCTGTTGCGTTATGGCGTTCCTGTGAAGACCGAGGCTGGAAAAGTCACGGATAACGTCTACCTTATAAACTGGCAGGAGCCGGAGAAAAATGATTTTGCCATTGCTGAGGAAGTAACACTCAGGGAAAACCGTGAGCGTAGGCCTGACATCGTGCTCTATGTAAACGGCATTGCAATCGGTGTGCTGGAGCTGAAAAACAGCCGTGTGACAATCGGTGATGGTATCCGCCAGAACCTATCCAACCAACGTCCGGAGTTCAATGAATGGTTCTTCAGCACTGTACAGTTCATCTTTGCAGGCAACGATTCCGAGGGCTTAAAATATGGCGCTATCGGCACACCTGAGAAGTATTTTCTGGAATGGAAAGAAGATGAAAAGGATAACAGCCGTTTCAAACTCGATAAGTACCTGCTCAAGATGTGTAATAAGGACCGACTTATAGAGCTGATGCATGACTTCGTGCTCTTTGACGGCGGCATCAAGAAACTGCCACGTGTTCACCAGTATTTTGCTGTCAAAGCAGCACAGAAACATGTTATGCGGCACAGGGGAGGTATTATCTGGCATACACAGGGTAGTGGCAAAAGTATTGTCATGGTGCTACTCGCCAAATGGATACTCGAAAACAATCCCAATGCCCGCGTGGTGATAGTCACAGATCGCGATGAGCTGGACAAACAGATCAAAAGAATATTCAATGATGCAGGAGAGGATATCAAACGTACTACCAGCGGCCGCGAACTGATAAACAAACTCGGCCAGGCTAAACCACGTCTGATCTGCTCTCTGGTTCACAAATTCGGCCGTAAGGGCGTTGACAATTTCGATGCGTTTATCAGAGATCTGGAATCCCAGCCCAGCAAAACCGTAGGCGAGATTTTCGTATTCGTGGATGAATGCCACCGCAGCCAGAACGGCAAACTGCATCGAGCTATGAAGGCTATTATGCCAAACGCTGTTTTTATTGGTTTCACGGGTACACCCCTGCTCAAGAAGGATAAGCAGACCAGCCTGGAAGTCTTCGGTGGCTACATCCATACTTACAAATTCTGTGAGGCGGTAGAAGACAAAGTAGTGCTCGATCTAGTTTATGAATCACGTGACATTGACCAGCGCCTTGGCTCCGAGACAAAAATCGATGCATGGTTCGAGGCGAAAACCAGAGGACTCAACGACTGGCAGAAAGACGAACTCAAAAAGCATTGGGGCACCATGCAGAAGGTTCTCAGTTCACGCTCTCGCATGGAGCGGGTGGTGAGTGACATCATTTTTGACTTTAGCGTGAAACCTCGCCTTTCAAACGAACGCGGTAATGCCATTCTGGTAGCTTCAAGCATCTTCGAAGCCTGCAAATACTTCACTCTGTTTCAAAAAACACCTTTCCGAGACAAATGCGCCGTGGTAACCTCTTACAACCCGCAGTCGCAGGATGTGACCAGGGAAGATACTGGCAATAACACCGAGACGGAAAAAGAGTTCATCTACACCACCTACACCGAGCTCCTCAAAGATATAGAAACCAGGCCAGGCATGACAAAAACCGAGACCTATGAAGAGAAAGCAAAGGATCTGTTCACTAAAGAACCGGCGAATATGAAATTGCTTATCGTTGTGGATAAACTTCTCACAGGCTTTGATGCCCCTCCATGTACCTACCTCTATATAGACAAGTCAATGAAGGACCACGGCCTTTTTCAGGCAATCTGTCGCACTAACCGGCTGGACGGAGACGACAAGGAGTTCGGTTATATTGTGGACTACAAGGACCTTTTCAAGAATCTGGTCAACGATAAAGGGACCGGAGCACTTCAGGTTTATTCCTCAGAGCTTGACTACAGCGCTGGCGGCACTAGCCCGGAAGTGTTGATGCAGGACCGCCTGAAAAAAGGCAGGGAACGCCTTGACAATGCTTTAGAGGCCTTGGCCATACTATGCGAACCAGTTGAACCACCAAAGGGAGAACTGGAACACATTCACTACTTCTGTGGAAATACGGAAATCCCGACTGACCTCCAGGAACATGAAACTCAACGTGCTGCTCTCTACAAAGCTACTGCTTCACTGGTTCGTTCCTATGCCAACATTGCAGATGAACTGGAAGCTGCAGGATATAGTAGCTCAGATATTTCTCGCATTAAACAGCTACTGGAGCATTACTTGAATATCCGTGAGATCATACGCAGGGCTAGCGGTGAAAGCCTCGACCTGAAAGCATATGAAGCAGATATGCGCCATCTCATCGACACTTACATCGAGGCCGCCGAGCCCAGAAAAGTTTCATCCTTTGAAGACATGCCTCTGCTGGACTTGATTGTAAAAACGGGAATTGACAAAGCCATCGCAACTCAGCTTGATAGATTAAAGGGCAACAAAAACGCCGTTGCAGAGACTATCGAGAACAATGTCCGCAGCAAAATAATCAAAGAACAACTAAACGACCCGGCCTATTACGAGAAAATGTCTGCCCTACTGGAGGAAATCATAGCAGCACGGAAGGCCAAAGCAATTGAATATGAAGAATACTTAAAACGGATTGCGGATCTGGTAAAGCAGGTGGAAGTCGGACATGAGGAAGATATCTTCGAGGTACTGAAGAAAAGCCCTGCTCTAAGAGCACTCTATAACAACGTGAAAGAACGCGGAAAAAGGTTCGAGGACCAGATAGAAGAAAACGGCGAATATATAGTACCCAGCGATCCGGCTCTTGACCTGGCAATGAGACTCGACGAAACAATAAGAAGGGTAAGGTCAGACGACTGGCGTGGTTTTGAACCTCGAGAACGGGTAATCAAGAAAGCAATTTACGATATCCTGAACGATATAGATGAGGTAGAGCGTATCTTCATTATTATAAAAGCACAAAAGGAATACTGATGACCACGCAGATCAAACTCGGTGATATCACAGTAGACGTAGTTTTCAAGGACATCAAGAACATTCATCTGAGCGTGAATCCTCCAGCCGGCAGGGTAAAGATATCAGCCCCCTTGCGAATGAATATTGATACAATTCGTGTTTTTGCAATTTCCAAGATAGGCTGGATAAAACAGAAACAGAGGAAATTTCAAGACCAAGAGCGTGAAACTCCTCGTGAGTACCTGGACCTTGAAAGCCATTATGTGTGGGGAAAGCGCTATTTGCTTAAAGTTATCGAAGTCGATGAAGCACCTTCTGTCGAATTAAAACATAAAAAGATGATCTTGCAAGTGCGACCTGGTGCGGATGACAAAAAGAAGCAAGCTATCATCGATGCATGGTATCGTGATCAGCTCAAGAAAGCTGTGCCACCGATAATTGCTACGTGGGAACCAGTACTGGGCGTGAAGGTTGAACGGTTTTTTGTGCAAAGAATGAAAACGAAATGGGGAAGCTGTAATCACAAAGCCTGTAGTATTAGACTCAATACTGAACTTGCCAAGAAACCAAAAGAATGTCTAGAATATACTATCGTACATGAAATGACACACCTACTGGAGCCTACGCACAACGCTCGCTTTATCACGCTAATGGACCAGTTCATGCCATTTTGGCAGTTCTGTAAGAATAAACTTAACCAGTTACCAGTCAGCCATGAGGAGTGGGTTTACTGATAAAGAGTGGGGTTATTGATACAATTTCCTTTGTACCCAAATTATCAGTTTCTATGTATCCTCTTCAAATGTAACTCCTTATGACTTCTTTAGATTCACATTCAAGTTTGGCTCAGTGTCTTGCTTGCTTCATTTTTGTAAAACAAGGACATTCCACGAGTATCAGTAGTTCCGATCAGACTGAC
>DUGT01000067.1:0-663 GCA_013331275.1 Methanosarcina sp.
GAGCCTGTAGGCTGGAACTTTACTATGAAGATTCTCAAACCCCGCGCCGGTCGCAAACCTGTTGACTATCGGGTGGAAAGATAAGGGGGTAATCAGTAATGGCTAAAAAGGAGGTAGCATCTTTAGCGACAATGGTCGGAACTGGCGAGCCTTGGGAAGTGCAAGGCAAGAACTACACGGTTAAGCCGTTAAAACTCAAGGATGAGCCAGAATTTACAGGCGACCAAGTTAATTTCGGTCCTCAATACTTCTCTTTGATTACCCCTGAAGAAAGGGCAAAGTTTGACAAGTGGATGAGCCGCTATCTGTTTGATGAAGCTGGCGAACCCATGAACTTGGAAAAAGCGACAGAGCTTGATTGGGACGTTGCAGACTTGAAAGAGTTTTGGCACAGGCTGGTTAAAATATCGGGTTGACGCTACTTCCCCCCGGTGAAAAGAAGGACAAGGAGGAGGGCGATGAAGGTCTGGACTGGGGGGAAGTTTATACCGAACTGCTTTGCCAGACCTCGATGGGCTATGACGAGATTGGAGAACGAACTATCCCTCAGATAACGGCCATCTTAAAGAGCAAGGGCAAATATATTGCATCAGGGCTCCTCGGACTTTCTAGTGGTGAAGGCGAAGAAGCAGAACCCGATAGGGAGCATACAGCGGATGAAGG
>DUGT01000067.1:811-1439 GCA_013331275.1 Methanosarcina sp.
AGGGCAGGCGTAAAATCCTGCCTCTTTGTTTGAGCTGAAAGGTGGTGCTAGTCTATTGGTTTACCATGTTTTTTAAGTAAGTCAGCAATAGCTTCATCAAGTAGCTTGGATTTATCAATTCTTGTTTCTTTTGAAAGTTCTTCAAACTTTGCCCATAACTTGCGGTCTAATGAAGAACCAAAACGAACCCGATTGACTAACGGCATTCTCATCACTCCTTTAATAAAATTATACTACATACCATAATTATATTGCAAGTATCATAAGGTTATGGTACAATATATATGAAAGGAGATGATGTTTTGGTAACAGTGAAATGTGCAAATTGTGGTAAAGAAATCGAAACATATCCCAGCAGAATTAGGAGAAACGAGGAAAGAAATTGTAATTTTTATTGCTCTTCGGAATGTAAAGCGGATTATTGGTCTAAACACAGAACCGGAGAAAACAATCCTAAAAGCAAACCTAAAATAAATGTTAAATGTGCATGGTGCGGTAAGGATATTTTGCTCCCTTCTTGGCGAGCGAAGAAGTCTAATAGGCACTTTTGCGATGTTGAATGTAAGGGGAAATGGCAATCTGAGCACAAGAAAGGACCAGCTTCCCCTCATTATAAAAAAGAAAGCCA
>DUGT01000067.1:1619-3281 GCA_013331275.1 Methanosarcina sp.
ACATTATTGCTCAATGGATTGTTGCGATAAAGCAAAGATAGGGAAGAAGTGTCCAGAGTTAAGGGCAGAGCTACATAAGTGTATCTGCCCAATATGTGGTAAAACGTTTTTCCAAAGCAAGAACTCTAAAAGACAGCGTAAAACTTGTTCAAGGGAATGCGGGCACATCATGCGAGGGGAAAACGCATATAATCGTGTTACGTTAAGCTGTCAATATTGCGGAAAGGAATATATTGTTGCTAATTGCGAAAAAGATAGGTCGAAATATTGTAGTCGCAGTTGTTTGGCATTAGCCAAGTTGGTTGATGGGCAATCAGATACGCTACCAGAAAAGCTTACCGCTGACAAGCTAACAGAATTAGGGATTGAATTTATACCTCAATATCCGATTGACCGCATGAAAGTAGATTTTTATCTGCCTGAAACAAACACTGTACTTGAAGTTTACGGTGATTACTGGCACGGCAATCCTGTTAAATATCCAAAAAGGTCAACGTTAGATGGCATTCAGATGCAAAACATGAACCGTGACCGTAAAAGAAAACATTTTTTAATTAAATCCGGTTATAGGTTTGTGTATATATGGGAAAGTCAAATAAAAGAAAACCCTGATGTATTAGTTGAGCTATTAAACATGAACTAAAACTCAATAGAAATAACACCCGTAACAGGGTGTTTTTTTATTTTCTGAAAGGTGGTGAAGATATTGAGTGATGATGCTGTAGTACAGATTATATCGAGACTAGGTGTTGATTTTAACCAAGCTATTGTCGGCGTGGAGCAGTTATCGGCTAGCACGACAAAGTTAAGTGCAGAACTTAAGCAGTTGCAGGTTTCGGCCAAAGAAGCTGCACAGCAAATGGGGCTTTCCTTTACGTCCACTGCCGGGAAAATGGAAGTAACCGCTGCCAAAACTAAAGCTGGCGCAGTTATGGGCGAGAAAATCAAGCAGGACTTTAGCAGGAAGTTGATGGAAACCGAAGTCTTATTACGCAGAACATTAGCTGATGCGGCAAAAGCAGGTGCTTATATTCCTTCCGGCACTAATCGGTCATTAGGATACGTGGGAGCCTTGCAACAACAGGTAGCCGCCGGAAAGGAGCTTGCTCAACATGAAATTAAGGCCGTTGAGTCCATTAACAAGCGTGCCAGGTTGCGACAGCTAGAAATTCAATCATCCGCTCAAGCCTTGAAGTTAGAGCAAGCTAGGGCTAAGACAGTGGGACACGTTGCAGACCAGCAAGGCCGTGTAGGATTGGCTCAAAAGCAAAGCACTGAGTTAGCCAAGATGGAGCTCTTAACTCTTAACCAAAAGATGGCCAAGATGCAGGCTACCGTTCAGACTAAGCAGTTAGAAAATTCCTTAACTGCTATCGGTTCAAAAACGCTAGGCTCTGAGCTGACGTTAAGGCAAGCTGAGTTAACCAACCTCATCAAGCAGATGGAAGTCAACGGCAAGCTTAATGCTCAGGAGATGCAACGACTTAATCTCTTGAAAGGACAGGTTGCAGCATTGAACGCGAATGTTACTGCCGCTGGTGCTGGTATATCTACCGCTAAAAAACACGTTAGAACGGTACAGGATTTAAACCAAGAATACAACGTCTTAGGCTCGCAATTCGAGCGTCGCGCGGGATGGTTTATCGCAGGTACTGCTTTTTT
>DUGT01000112.1:0-433 GCA_013331275.1 Methanosarcina sp.
GGTGAAATAGCCCAGTCAAAGGCAGGGAAGAAAATAAGGCCTGTCTTCTCGGCTCCAGTGCGGTCTGCCGGGAGTAACGGTTCTTTTTTCGGTTCCAACCCGGTCTTTTTTAGTTCCATTGTAATTTCCTCATTTCCTTTGGATATTTCAGGCTTCGTTTCCTCAATTTTCGTCTTCCGCGCTTCTTCGGTCTCGATCTTACTCTTCCCTTCTGCCTGCTCTTTTTCCCCTTCTACAGCTATCCCTGAGCCAGTTTTCAGTACATCCCTGAGTCTTCCAAGTCCCAGCTTCATGCCTTTTCCTCCCTTTTCCACTCTGGGATCAGACCTGCAGGGATCTGCATACTTACATCAAAAAGTTTCCCTGAAGTATACCAGCCGTTGACGACATTGAAAACCTCACTATTAACAATCTCAGCTTCATCCGCATACTT
>DUGT01000112.1:570-2085 GCA_013331275.1 Methanosarcina sp.
CGCATACTTGGAAACTCCAAAGTCTTCCGCACGTTTTCTCAAGAGTTCTGCAGCCAGGGTTTCAGCCTCGTCGAGCCGGACTTTGTTCAAGTTACCGAACTTTGTTGTATTTAGACTGACAATCTCCCCTTCTTCGGCGACTGAGTACATTTTCTGTTCAGTATCAATGTGAAGGTTGAGAGTAAGTGTGGGCCTTGCAACGGCTGCCCCTATGGCATTTCCGACCTCAGCATACTCAGGAACAACAGGATTTGCATTAAGTTTTTTCGCAATCTCTGCAATAAGCCCTTTAGCACCCCCTCCGATTCCAACCACGTTTTCAGGCCTTGCTTTTTTCTCCTGCAGTACTTCCCATACCCTGTAAGCAGGTTCCTGTTCCCATTCAAAAAACATTTCATTGACTGCATCAGCGATCATCTGTGCAACTCTATCCACAATCAGGGATGCAGTTTCAGTTTCGGATTTTCCAAGTTCAGAAGCTGTAACTTTGATCGCCTCACTTGCACGTTCGGGATTTCCTACCTCAATAAGTCCGAGAAACTTAAGGGCATCCGTAGGGGTAGTTTCTTTCCCTCCCATGCAATAAGCCGGGCCTGCCCTATCAGGACCGACTGTTATCTGTTTTGTACCGGGACTGAGGTCCTTAACCCTTATAACACTGTCTCCCCCCACAGCTATCGAGCGGACTGCAAAAGCCCGGACATGTGTCAGGAAACCTCCAAGTTTTGCGCCTTTAGAAGCAAGAAGGGGTTTACCTGACAGAATTAACGCAAGGTCTGTTGTCGTCCCTCCTATATCCACAACAACTGAGGTCTGTCCCTCAGGAGTAAGGGCAAGAGCTCCAACCGTACTTGCGGCAGGGCCCGAAAAAATAGTTTCCACAGGAAATGCTATCGATTTTTCAACCGGTAGAGTTCCGCCATCGGCTTTTAGGATGTACACAGGAGCCCGGATATTTCTCTCATCAAGAGCTTTCTTGATTTTCTCAACAAATTCCTGATAACGCTCTCTTGTGGCAGAGGCAAGCATAGCAGTTGCTATCCTTCTTGGGAAATTCAGTTTTCCCGAAACCTTGTGTCCGAGTTCCAGTTTACAGCCAGGATAGTTCTCTCTGAAAATCTCCTCTACCCTGAGTTCGTGAGAGGAATTCCTCTGCCCGAACTTACTTATAATGGCTGCTCTCGAAAACCCTGATTCCCGGATCAAACCCACAGTTCTTCTGATCTCGACCTCATCAAGGGGATCGATTTCCCTTCCCCTGTAATCCATAGCCCCTTTTATACAAAAACTGTCAGGAAAAGTATAACTTGCCGGATTAACTCCGGGTCCTGGAATTAATACCAGGGCTACACGGTCAGTTTTGCCTTCGGCAATAAGATTTGTTATCACGGTTGTACTGAATACTACTCTTTCCAGCTGTTCGGGAGGGATATCTCTGCTGACTGCATCAAGGGCCTCAACTAGGGAATTCAGAAGATTTCCGGGCTCAGTGGAAACCTTGGCAGTACTGCATAC
>DUGT01000112.1:2183-6700 GCA_013331275.1 Methanosarcina sp.
AACCTTGGCAGTACTGCATACTTCTCCATTTCGGATAAGCACTGCATCCGTGGTAGTGCCTCCGACATCAATTCCTATTAGCATTCACAACTCGCCTATCCTCGCTGTATGTGTTCTTATTCTTTTATTACCACATTCATATCAAATGTAACCACTGCTGAATTTCAAACTTTTTCCAAAAAAAGTTTGGTTTAGCTTATTAATACATCATGTCTCTGGTAGACAAGAATACTATTTCTAAGCTTATATGACAAAAACATTCTGAATTGAAAAAAGAATTGTAATCTACAGAAAAGATTACTTTTAGGATAAATAAAAGTTAGAAAGGGTTTATGTCATCTCTTGCGCTAAACTCCATTAATCACAATCACATATAAATTTTAAAGAAAAGTAAATGTTTGAGTATATAAAGTCGATTAGGAAAACACCGGATTTTCTTCAAATTGCTTCATATTTAAAAAAGGTGATATTTGTGCCAGGATAAAAACTCCTTTTATTTGCTTGAGATAATTGAATTATCATCTGACTTATCATCCATTAATACAATATGAATAATAATTGTTAATACTATTTTTAGTATTGTTTATTTATATAAAACCACCATAGATTTTTTATTTTCGTATTATTTGAGTATAAATAATAAAGTTATTTATTATAGTGCGCGTTTGAATAAACTCGATAAACATCTTTTGATAAAAGGAAGAGATTATGTCATTAAGGAAAATATACGAGACAAATAAAGAAATCGACATGATAACAAGGGCTTATGAGGAAGCGAAAGAATCTAAAGTAACATCAGTAGCATATGGAATATGTGGAATTATTCTATTAATTTGCATATATACACTTTTCACAGGCCATTTAATATTCTCCTATTTAGATGCCCAAAACGTCATTGATTTGTCTTCTTCTACAAGCTCTACAGCTATCGACACGCTTAACGAATCATATAGATGGACACTTAGTACATTGTTTCAAGGGCTTTCAGCGCTCTTAGGTATCGCTTTTGCTTTTATGATCTATAGAATGGATATACTTGACATAAGTAAAGATAGAGTAGCATACGGTTGGGGACCTGCCGTACATGTTCCACCTCCACCAATATCATCCCATATAGGAATTAGACAATTAACAGATTCCTTAAAAGTTAGAATCTACTTATTATTGTTCTATTTTCTAATTACAGCATTAGTAACTCTAAGTGGACTCACATTTGAAATCTATTTTTATAATAATTTTAATTTAAAAAATAACATTATGATTTCATCTTTACTTCTGTCAATTGGAGTCATTTTATTATTTTTCGACTTGATATATCACATAACAGAAAACAAGGTGGTCAATTAATTTACAGAAACTTTTTTAACTTGCTTGTTGTAGTCTAATTTTGTACATTAATCACACATAAAAAGTTAGACTAATGGATTTTTAGGTGTTAGTAAACCCGCCTAGAAAACAAAGAAACAGCCTTTCAATGCTGATGTTGACTTGAGGAATATATTTGGGTTCAAAGGCACTGAGCGATACTGTGTTTGATGTCGGTGCTTTTACGGCGTAGTCGGTGAAAAAACATATTAATGCAAAAAACAGAATTTTTGCTCCAGCTGTTGATTTTGTTCAGTTCGGTTTGCAAGGTGCAAGAGATAATTTTTATCTTTTGAATATTACTTTTTATCTTCGAACCTGATAGTATATTTTGTTTCATTTCCTCTTTCAAGCTCGATTGTTCCGTTAATCTGTTCAACGAGAGCGTTTACAAGTTGCAAGCCCAGGGTCTTCGAATTTTTGAAATCCACTTCTTCCGGAAAACTGCCCCCATTGTCTGTGTAGACAAGAGTAAAACCGAAAGGCAATTCTGAAAAATTCTTTTCGACTACTTCGCCTGTTTTTTGACACTCAACCTCATTTCGGAAGAGGGAAATCCTGATATTTCCTTCTACACTTTTTGGAAATGCATATTTAAGGGAGTTTGAGAAAAGTTCATTAATTATAATTCCCAGTGGAACTGCAGTGTCAACTCCAAGAAGTGTACTATCTACTTCAAGGACAAACTTGATTTTCTCGTTTCCGATTCTATAAGAGTGCAGAATGTCCGCAGTCAGTTTCCTGAGGTATGCTGCAAAATCGATACTCGCCGAATCTTCGGACTTATAGAGCTCTTCATGAATAATGGACATGGAAACTACACGGTTTTCGCTTTCCCTGAAAGCTTCAATAATCTCTTTATCTTTGAACTTGTCAGCTTGAAGGCTAAGCAGGGAAGAAACTATCTGAAGGTTATTTTTTATTCGATGATGGATCTCTCTCATGCCGATCTTCTCGGCTTTCTCAAGGGTTTCCTCAACTTTTTTCCTCTGAGTAATGTCATAGGCATACCCCTGGACAAATGCGGTTTCTCCTGAAGTACTACATACATTATGGATTAACTCATGAACCCATTTTACACTTCCGTCCTTCCGTCTTATTCTGTAGTCGTACTCCATAATGGAATTCGGGGAGATTTGAGAAGATATCATTTTATCCCGAATCTGATATAGCAATGCCATATCTTCCGGGACAATAAGATCAAAGAACTTTACTCTACCGGAAATAAACTCCTCTTCTGTGTATCCGGTTATTTCATCAAGGGCTCCTTCAAGCAAGAGGAGATCAAAATTCCTGTTAAGTTTAAACGAAATTCCTTTGAAATTCTGTAAAAATGATCTGTAGAGCTCTTCACTTTCTCTCAATTTGTGGGAAGATTGTTTAATTTCAGTAACGTCTACCATTACCCCTAGAGCCCTGCGTATACAGTCGTCCTCATCCCTCAGGAATACTCCTTTGTTTTTTACGTAAAAATAGCTTCCATCCTTTCGCTTGAATCTGAATTCATCATTGAACCTATCTCCTGTGTTCCAGCAGTTTTTCAATGATTGCTGCACACTTCTATAATCTTCGGGATGGATATGTTCAAGCCAGTCGTAAAAATTAAGATTAGCAATTTCTTTATTGCTGTAGCCTGTAAGCTCAGTGGCTGCTCCTGCCCACTCGACACTGCCATTTCTCAGGTCAATATCATATATTAGCTGCCCTGTCTGTTCCGCGATAAGACGGAACCTTTCCTCACTTTTTTGCAGCTTCTCTTCCGTTTTTTTGCGCCCTGTAATGTCAAGCATTACTCCTATAAGCCCTTCTATAGTCCCGCAAAAACTTTTGTACACGGCTTTATTAAAAATGAAGTCCCTTCTGATTTTATCGGAGCACACTACTTTGGTCTCGTAAACCTGGCTTCCTCCTTTCTGAAAGAGCTGCCTATCCATACTTTTGTAAACTTCACTAAGTTCTAAGGGAGTTGCTTCGGAAAGCTCATCTAGAGTATGCCCGGTTACTTTTTCTTTTGAACTTCCGAGGATCATCTTTGCAAAGAGATCGTTACAGCCCTGGTAAACGCCTTTTCGATCCTTGTAAAATACAGGAGCCGGAATTGTATCCAGCAGAGTTTCCAGAAAATTCACCTTGTCTTTGAGTGCGTCTTCCACTTCTTTTCTTTGAACTGTAAATGAAAGAACTATTGCAACGGTATTCAGGAAAAGAGTATCTTCTTCGGTAAATTTCTTCTTTCTCGTGCTGTGAGCTGTCAGCACTCCATACGGTTTATCAGTACTTCCTATGAGCAAACTTATTCCACTAACTGTACTCGGGTAGTTCTCAAGGCCCATTGTTCTGAAGAAATTTTTCCTATCAAGTTTTTCTAACAGAACAGGCTGGCTTGAAAGTAAAGTATCAAGTTTTTCTAATAAAATAGGTTGGCCTGAAAGTACAGTATAGCCTGCTTTTGAAGCTGGATCTTTTTTAATAATTCTGCATGCGTTTTCTGGCCTCCAGCCAATCCCTGTCTCAAACATAAAGTTTCCATCAGGCAAGAGTTTCAGGACGCAGCAGTACTCTACGTCAAGAGCTGCTGCGACCAGAGGCAAGACTTGATCAAGCAGAACCCGAAAATCCTGGACTTTGAGAGAGAGACTGGAAATTTGGGAAAGCACTTCATGCTCTCTTTTTCTTAAGAGTAGCTTTTCTTCGGCCTGTTTGAAGGAAGTGATCTCAAATCCAGAGATAATCGCACTTTTGCAGGCAGGTAAAGGAGTAAAAATAAGTGAATAAGTTTTCTCGCCTGCTTTCAGTTCGGTTCGTGAGGGTTTCTTTTGGACTGCTACTCTTCGGGCAGTCTTCAGGATTTCATCAGGTGCTTTTTCTCCAATCCTGCTATTAAGAGCCTCAAGCAAGGATTTTCCTGCTTTATTTGCGTAAAAAACCGTTCCTTGTACCCCAATTCGCAGGACAGGGCCAGGGCTATTTAGAAGATATTCAGTCATCCAGTTTTCTTCATTTTCCATGCCCATGATGTCTTTCCGATTTATGTCAGAACCATCAATTCCTGAATCTCTGCTCATTCGTTAATAAATTTCCTAGTAATTTTATTGCTTATTTATGTAGAGTTCAAACCTCAGATCTATCTTTTAAGCACTATTTTTTAAGCA
>DUGT01000112.1:6818-13783 GCA_013331275.1 Methanosarcina sp.
AAATTTTATAACATATTAATATTCTGCTAATTTCTGCTAAATTAATTGTATGTGTTGAATAAAGATTTATGGTGCTGATACAACTTACACAACTATGGATATTTATAAAATACCTAACATTTACTNNTTTAAGCACTATCTTTTAAGCACTATCTTGAGATTATCTTAAATTTTATAACATATTAATATTTTGCTAATTTATACTAAATTAATTGTATGTGTTCAGATAAAGATTTATGACACTTATACAAACAACTTACACAACTATGGGTACTTATAAAATACCTAACATTTACTAATTTGTAAGTCTCGAAAGGTTTACAAAGATATCTGAGAGGACTTTGTCTCCGATAAAAGATTAAAGAATAAATATTTAATATATTTACTGTAATAAAATTATTAGATAAAAATATTCAGGCAAAAATTTAGGTAAAAATTTGAGTAAAAATTAGAGCAAATAGCTCGGTTAAAATATTTTGAAAAAATTTTGAATAATATGTCAATAATGAAATCCAGACTGAAGCGCGAACTTATAAGGAAGGTGTTTTTATAGAGGATCTCAATCTACTCAAAAGAAAACTTGACAATATGGACATAATTGAGCTTTCTGAGTATGTAAAGGAAAATTACCCTGAAAATGAGGAACTCTGGGTCGGGTCAAAGAAAATAATTATCAGAAAAATTCTTAACTTTAAAAGAAACAAGATGAATGAAGAGGATTTATAACATACATCAACCATTTTCAAGAATTAACTTCAAACCTGTCTTTTTCATGGAACCAGCAAAAATAAAAAAGCCTTGATTTTAAGGGGCTACAAGCATGTTAAAAGAGTGTCTTTAAGAATGTTCCAAAAGCTTTCATAAGTCTTAAGGAATTTCCTGAAAACATGAGCTTTCTTAGAAGGATAGAAGGGTGATCCATGTCTCCGTATTCGGTAATCGTATCGAGAATCGAGGGGGTATTTAGCGAACCTATAAGGTCATTGAATTGCCTGTCTTCCAGCTTGCCGATGTAGTCATGAATTTTCATGCCTATTTCAAGCTCTCTTCCAAGACCCTTCCTCCAGAGCTGGTCATATTCGGAAAGCCTCTTTGCCGAGGTATCTCCCTCAAGGGCAGCCTGTGCAGCAACCTTGCCAGCGATTTTTGCCGCGAAGGCCCCTGTATAGATCCCTCCTCCTGATGTAGGTTTTGTCTGCCCTGCCGCATCGCCAACCAGAAGAATTCCATCCGACACCGTTTTCTCCTGAGGGCCAATAGGGATTCCCCCTACTACAAAATCAAGCATTCCTCCTGAGTATCTCGCTTTTACATGAGAGTTAGAGCGAAGGAATTTCTCAAGATAGGAAAGAGGAGAACAGTTTTGTTGGCCATTTTTCCAGGCAAGCCCAGGTTCAAGAGCAATCGCAATTCTCGAAACCTTTTCATTAACAGGTACAGTCCAGGCAAAAAAGCCAGGAGCAACAGAACCTGGAAAGAGTTCAACAAAGTCACTGTCTTCCGAGGCATAAGGAGCTTCGATCTGGATGCCAGGAAGTACGCGGGAAGGTTTTTTAAGCCCTGCGTAGCTGGCTATCCGACTTTTTACTCCATCTGCTCCTATCACGGCGGATGTATGGATTGTTTCAGGCTTGCCGTTTTTCAGTACCCTGAGTTTTACCGTAGAATCTTGCTTTCCCTCCTTCTCGGTTTCCGGGTTCGGTTTTTCGAGCCCGACAGCTCTTGTCCTTAGAGAAAGTTCCACACCTTCTTCCACAGCCATTACTGCAAGGGTGCGGTCGAAATTTTTCCGTGAGACAACATACGCTTTGGTTTGCTTTCCATCAATTGGCAAGCACTGCCCGTCCGGAGCATATACGAAAGCTCCACGCACAGAATTGAACACAAACTCGTCAGAAGGCTTGAGTTCGCATTCTGCAACCGCTCTGGTACTCAAAAGTCCGGTACAGCTTACAGGCGACCCTATGAAAGCATGCTCTTCAAGCAGGAGAACCTTTGCCCCATTGAGGGCTGCATAGCGAGCTGCAGTGGATCCCACAGGACCGGCTCCAACTACAACGACATCGTATTTCATACAGCGTTAACCTCGAAAATAAGCCCTTACAATAGCAGGAAGCTTAATATACTCATAATTCATAACTACAATCTGAGTACAATATTTATATATACATAAAGTGATTGTGGATACAATGATACTGGATGCAGTAATATCCATTTTATATATGTAACTGATAATAATTTTTGTATTTTATAGTAATCTCTTTCTTGATAAAAAGAATTCTTTGTCGGTCAGGTTTCCTTTCTTTAATAGAGTTAACTCCTTAAGCTGCTGAGTTTTTAATTGATCTCCAAACTAATTAGAATTTAGAATAAAACAATTTTTTTGGACTGCTGAAGCTTTCTAAACCTCACAATCTTGATATACTGATAAATAATTTGTGGTATTTCTTTAATATATCCTTAGTTTGACAGTATAAATTAAATTTAGTTGGAAGCTCTAATTTTTGTTAAAGATCAATTGACATTATTCATAAATTTCGTCAAATTGCCTTTGATTTTTCATCTTTACAATCACTATAAGGTAAATTAGTAGAGATATTTGTTCCTTTTTAGCATTGTTGGCACATGACTTTTTGGATAGCATCTAAAAGTAAAAATCGATGGATCCATAGCGCTTATGAAGATTATGTGTCTAACAACTGGAATTAAGGCTATAAATATAATAACAGTGTACGTAGCACTACTAGCTATTATAAAATAACAGGCTCTTCAAAGTCTGCAGTAGCTTGGCAACTTATACTAATCAATATTCGAAGTATATATTTCATAAATATACTATAAACCATATACTATAAACCCAACGAAATTTAAATCAGATTCTAATCTTGTTAGGTACACACGGAATTGTCTGATTGCTGGTAAAAAATACAACAATGGGCTTGTGAAATATATAAGAAATTAATCTTCTCATTACTTTTATTATTAAGTGGAAGCTTCAGAAAGCGTAAGAAGCAATATAAATTTAAATTAGTATTTTTACAAAATTTTAATATGCTCTTAATAACAATTATCAATGTTAGTTCTGTTATAACGATTTTAAATAGATATAAGCTCTGCGGATCTAAAAAATATACAGTATCACAAATTACAGTAATATACAAAAATTCATGATCATGTTAAGAAGTCAAATGGAAAATCTATGTATCTACTGGATGAATTCTAAATTCATCAAGCAAACTAAAAATAAATATTTATTTTGGTGATTGGAAGAATGAAAGGTAAGCAAAAGTTAAAAACTAGCACATTACTCATAGCATTATTAATTATAAGTTTAATTTTTGTGTCAGTCTTGAGTTTCGAAAACGTAAAAAAGGACATGAATGGGTCAAAAGCTGAGGACATAGATGGGTCAAAAGCTGAGGACATAGATGGGGAAGAAGTTGAATTGGTTGCAGAACAAGAACCATCGGTTCCTGCAGATCCAATCATAGAAAATAATGGGCCTTACTGGTATTTGCTTACTGTAGATAAAGAAGAGCAGAAAACCTTATTTCAGTATATTGATAATTGCAACGCTTCTGATCAAGAAAAGAAAGCTATGAAACAGTCTATGGCAGATATATGGGGTCGATATCCTGATAATATTACAGAAGAAGACAATCAAACACTTGAATTGGTGGATACAAAAGTAGGAGAGTATCTTAATGATACATATGGTAAAACTTACGCAAGTGAGGAATAAATCAATTGTGACAAAGACTGAGGATTAAAGTCCAATTTTAGATAATTAATAGTCTAATGATGCTGATTTTCCAGTTCAACTGCGTGAGTCCTATATGAATTAAACACTGAAGAAGGAGTAAGTAGATTTATATTATCTGTATTCAATGAAGGGTCAAAAAATCATAATATATTGTAAAAATATATGATAAAAATAAAATAAGTTCGAAGTTGGAGTAAGATAGTGGATCGATTATATACGATGAGTTCATCCCAAAACTTGAAATTTGCTTCTTGGACATTGTATTTTGAATAATTAATCAAGCTCATGATCATGAAAACAACTCTGAGAATTCCCAACGGTTAAGAGTAAAGTGTCTTTTGGGATAGGCTCAATATATAAATGGAGTAAAAAAATTGGAAAAGCAAAATAATTTTGGGATAAAACATATTTAATCTCTTTAATGATTTTGCCCAACAATTTAAAGTCAAATATTAAGAATTAGCGTATGATTCCATCATATCACCCCTCATGTATCAAGGAATAACGCTAAATATCGATAAATACATTCAACGTGCGACTGAACCATACAACTGAAAGATCAAATATTTAACGATTTCTTCAAACTACTAACCAGGATTTTCATGCAACAGAAAAAAGAAAAACTCCAGGCTTCGGGCCCACAGAAAATAGATAGAGATAACCAGGGCACAAAAAAAGTCCGGAATCAGGACAAAAGAAGTTTTCAAATTACTGATAAAAAGGCTTTCCGAACTTCAGATAATAAAACTTCCAGAATCTCGGATAACAAAGCTTCCCAAACTTCGGATAATAAAACCTCCCGAACTTCGGATAAAAGAGATTCTCAGACTCAGCAAAGCAGGATAAGGAACAAATCTACAGGTTTTAAAGAAAAGTCTTCCAAAGGAAAACATGTTTTTAACAAGAGCGTTGGCTCTGGAAAAAATTTTGACTCTGTTTCTTACAGGAAAAATAACTCCCAGCGTTTCGAGTATGAAGACGATCAAATATTCTGGTGTGAAAAATGTAACCTGCCCCTGATAGGAGAAGAATGCGGAAGATGCGGCATCAGAGGAAAAGTCCTTAAGCTTTCACAACCTGCAGACGTCCGTTTTTGTTCTCCTTACGAGCGAGAAGTCCTGGACAGGCAGCTTTATTCGGCTTTTGGCTGCAACCCTCTGGGAGAGAGGCTTATTCTCCTTAACAAGATCCCTGGTGAGGACAAAACCGATGAAGTGCTTGTAGATGGCTTTATTTTCGGAATTCTCCGTTTTGAGCTCTCGAAAATGGATTATAGTTTTGAACCTTCCATCCAGGGTGCAAAGATTCTCTTGAAACATGCTGAAGGCAGAACAGCCAGACTTAAAAAAACAAACCGACACCTTAACGGAAAAAGTATTTCAGCAGAATCTATTGAAACTTTTGACAGCAATATAAAAGCAGGAGACTTTTTGCTTGTTACCGCAGGTAGTCTAACAGGCTATGGAATTTCCTATATTGAAGGTGCAGACTTTCCGAACCTGAAAACCCTACCTGAGCATGAGGACCTGACCGAGTTGGGATCTTTAACCGGAACCGGAACAAAAGTTCTCAGGATCAGGAAGGTAGACAGCAGTGAAGCATCACTTCATCCTGAGACTCCGGATCTTACGGCATGCATAGAAGCAAACAAAAAACACCTCCAGATGCTTGGAAAAAACGCAATAAATACAATCCGCGGGATTATTTCCAGGAAAGAATACAAAAACCTGCCTGTCTATGTCTCCTTCAGCGGCGGAAAAGACAGCCTTGTGGCGCTTGACCTGGCGCAGGCTTCCCTTAAGCAAAGAGAACTCAAAGCTTTTTTCCTGAATACAGGGATTGAATTTCCGGAAACTGTAGAGTTCGTACGGAACTTTTGCCGGGAAAAAGAGATTTCACTTACCGAAGCAAACGCAGGTTCTGCTTTTCGGGAGCAGGTAGGAAAATTCGGGCCTCCTGCAAAGGATTTTCGCTGGTGCTGCAAGGTCTGCAAGCTGGCATCGGCAGGGGATTTCGAGACAGAGAAAGGAGCTTCTTCTCAAAAAGGGGTAACTGGTGTGGCTTATCTGACAATTGATGGTAAGCGTAAGCACGAATCTTTCTCAAGGGCAAGGATTGCAGCAAGTGAGACGAATCCTTTTGTCCCTGCCCAGCTCAATATCTTTCCTATAAGGGATTGGAAGGCAATTGAGGTTTGGCTTTACATACACTGGAGACAGCTTTCTTACAGTCCTCTTTATGACCTTGGCTTCGAAAGGGTAGGCTGCTGGCTTTGTCCCTCTGCCCTCGCTGCTGAATATGAAAGAGTAAAAGACCTGCACCCTGAAATGTACGCAAAGTGGAATGCTTTTCTGCTGGAATGGGCAAAGTCCAGAGGACTTTCCGAAAAATTCATAGAGCATGGATTCTGGCGCTGGAAAGAACTGCCTCCAAAGATGCTGAAGCTGGCTGAAGAATTAGGAATTTCCGTGCTTGCCAGAGAAAAAACTGAAGACTTCGAGATTGAAGTCGTGTCAGGAATTTCTCCATGCAGGGCAGGTGGCTATTCAATAGAAGCAGCCGTAAAAGGCATCAGGGAACAAGAAGCCGCAGGTTTCGTCAATGTCCTTGGAAACACGGTTTATGCAGAAGACCTGGGAATGTTGCTGGTCAAAACCGCAACAGGGACTGTAAAGTTTTTTTCGAATGGGAATCTGCTTTCAAGTTCGGAAACAAAGGAAAAAGCAATTTTACTATTTAAGGAAGCTGCAAAGCAGTTTACAAGACTTTCCCGCTGTACCGGTTGCGGAATCTGTGTAAAAGCCTGTCCTGTTGGAGCAGCTTCTCTTGAAGGAAAAACACCGCATGTAAGCGAAGCCTGTATCAGGTGCGGAAAATGTACAGAATCCTGTGTGGTAACCAGATATTTTAATAAACTCGTACCTGATCTGAATCAAAAGTTAAAGTTGTGATTTACCAGTAGACTAAACTTCCAATCTCTGTGATATTTTTAAATAGTTCCTAAATATATTTAGATATTGCATTTCCTAATTAAGTTTAGATCTCACATTTTTATTATATTTTCATAAACTTGACTTAAACCTGTATGTCTAATTTAAATCCGTATAATTGATTTAAACTAGCATATTTGACTTTAAAATACATATAATTCATTTAGACTTGCATATTTGGCTTTAAATGTATATTTAACTTTAAATCCGTA
>DUGT01000112.1:13934-22825 GCA_013331275.1 Methanosarcina sp.
CCGTATATTTGACTTAAATCCGTATATTTGACTTAAACCTGTACTAATTCATTCATTTAAACGGAAACTAAAAAATGAGATTGAGCCAAAACCCTGATGGAGTAAGCCAAATCATAGCCAGCCGCTGGAAGATTGGAGCGGCCCTGGCGGTAGCGCTGCTTCTGTATTTTTCATTTCTAATTCTGCTGCCCCTTGCAGACGGGATTGTACTGGGAATAGTCTTTGCTTACATTGCCAGGCCTATCCGGGTAAAATTCAAAAAGCACGGAAAAATAGGAGCTCTTGTTGCCAGTATGTGCATATTCATCCCTATAGTATTCATTGTAGGAGCAGGCATTGTTGAAATCCTTAACCAGATTTCCTGGGTTATCGAACATCAAACGGCAGTTGCGGCAGCAATTCTGAATTTCATAAACTCCCTCAACGTTCCGGAAAAAGTAATAGAAGGCATTAATTCCGCCATTTGGGACCTTTTTACCTCGTTGCTCCCTGCAGTAGGCAGCATAGGGCTCCTTTCATATGCTCAGAGTATCGGTCTATTTTTCATCAATTTTGTAATCTCGATCATTTTCTGCTATTTTATACTCGCTGACGGAGATCGACTTTACTGCGCATTTCTTGGCGTGGTCCCAAAGGAGTACAAAGGAGTTGTAAACCGTTACGCACATCATCTTGATATCATCCTTAAAGGCGTTTTCATAGGCAATGCCTACTCTGCTCTAATAGTTAGTGTAACCTCGGTTTTTGTTTTCTATGTTTTTGGGTTTCCCCATGTACTTGCTCTGGCAACTCTTATCTTCATAGCTTCGATAATTCCTCTTTTTGCCGGGTACATGGTGCTGTTGCCTCTAGCTTTAATGCGGTACCTTGAGTTCGGGTTTAAAAGCGCAGCCACTTTCTTTATAGTATCTTCCCTAATTATCTACGGCCCACCGGAACTGATTCTCAGACCCTACCTGACCAGCTTGCAATCCAAAATTCACCCTATGCTGCTTATGCTTGCCTTCCTGGGGGGAGCTTTTGTAGGAGGGATTGCAGGATTTTTTGCAGCCCCTATTCTTCTTGGGGCATTGGTTGCGGCTTACAGGGTTTATCAGGAGCACAGCCATCCCGAATTTGTTGATACCTGCGCAGACCTCAAGAATCAGGGACATCCCTATAAGGCTGATTCGGAAAAGTAGTTACCGGAGTTAAGCTCAGAAAATGTACGGAAAAACATCGCATATCCTGGAGTTTTCCAGGATATGCCCAAAAGTACCAATCGAAAGGGATTATTTTATATCGTTGAAGGATATTAGGACTGTCATATATTCTTCTTTACCTCTTTAATCAAGATCTACTGACGGCAAAGACCGAGGTCAATCTTATATAAATAAATTATTTGATTCAAACAAAATCGATTCGGATAAGTTCCAAACCGAGGCTAACTCGGGAGAAATTAAAGACCGAAGTTAGTTTGGGAGAGATTAAAAACCGAAAATCATTCGGAAAAACTCAACTCTAAATAAGTTAGGAACAAATCCACACCGAAATAAATTCGGAACAAATTTCACACCGAAGATAACCGAACACAGGTGATAGAATGCAATTATTGCTCATTCACTCTGATTATATTGAATACGAAACCAAAAAACAAACTCCAGTTGCTGAAAAAATTGAAGAGTCCTTAAAGTCCGGAAGGCTTGAGGAGGCACTTACCGCTTTTATGGCTGTTGAAAGTGTAGATGAGGCAAATCCTGAGGGAACTATAGAAAAGACAGTTTCCGAAATTGAAAAGGTAGCTACCCAGGTCAAAACCAACCGTATAATGCTCTATCCTTACGCTCATTTAAGTTCTGACCTTTCTTCTCCGAAAGTTGCAGTACAGGTACTAAAAGGCATAGAGACTGCACTCTCAGGTAAATACGAGGTTAAACGTGCTCCTTTCGGGTGGTATAAGGCTTTTAGTATCAGCTGTAAAGGGCATCCTCTTTCCGAACTCTCAAGGAGCATACGCCCAGAAGAAACTGCAAAAGCAGCAGGCAAAGTCGAGGTATGTGGAGAGAAAGAAGAAGTAGTTTCCGAGGCTCTCAAAGCCGAAAGTACGGCAAAGTCCTACTGGCGTATCCTTACCCCTGATGGAGACCTTCACGAAATTGAGAATTTCGACCTTACGCCTTACCCCAAACTTCAGCAGTTTGTAAACTATGAAATTTCCAAGAGTAGAGCTGTTGAGCGTGCTCCTCCTCATGTGGAGCTTATGCGCAGACTTGAGCTTGCAGATTACGAACCAGGGTCGGACTCCGGAAATATGCGGTATTACCCTAAAGGGAGGCTTGTAAAATCTCTCCTTGAAAATTATGTACTTGATGTCGCAACCGACTTCGGGGCAATGGAAGTTGAAACTCCTATCATGTATGACATGAACCACCCTACCCTGAAGAAATATCTGGACAGGTTCCCTGCAAGACAGTACTCTATTGAGTCAGACAAACGGCAGATGTTCCTGCGTTTTGCAGCCTGTTTCGGGCAGTTCCTCATAAACCACGACATGACGATTTCCTACAGGAACCTGCCTCTCCGGATGATCGAAATGACCCGCTACAGCTTCAGAAAGGAACAGCGGGGTGAACTTGTGGGCTTGAGAAGGCTCAGGGCCTTTACTATGCCTGATATGCACAGCCTTTGCGCAGACATGGCCCAGGCTGTAGACCAGTTCAAAAAGCAGTACGACCTCTGCATAGATGTGCTTGATAATATAGGGATCCACATTAAGGACTATGAGGTGGCCATCCGCTTTACCAAGGACTTTTACGAGTCGAATAAAGAGCTTATAGTCAATATGGCAAGAACCGTTAACAAGCCCGTGCTTGTTGAGATGTGGGACACCCGTTTCTTCTACTTCGTACTCAAGTTCGAGTTTAACTTCGTAGATGCTCTTGCTAAGGCAAGTGCACTTTCCACGGTCCAGATTGACGTAGAAAACGCCGAAAGATATGATATTTCATATGTAAATCCAGATGGTAAACTGGAAAGGCCCACCGTGCTTCACTGCTCTCCAAGCGGGGCAATCGAACGCTGCATTTATGCCCTTCTCGAAAAAGCTGCAATGGAAACCGAAGAAGGAAAGGTTCCTATGCTGCCTGTGTGGCTTTCACCTACCCAGGTCAGGATTGTACCGGTCTCAGAAAAGCACGTCGCTTTTGCCGAAGAGGTTTCCCAGAAGCTTGACTGCAGGGTTGATATCGATGACCGTGACCTGTCAATAGGAAAGAAAGTTAGGGAGGCAGGCAGGGAATGGATCCCTTATGTGGTGGTCATTGGAGATAAAGAAATCGAGGATAGTACCATTAATGTAACAATTAGAGCCGAATCCGGACAGAACAAACCTACAAAAGTTCAAATTACTCCTGAAGAGCTTAATTCCCGGATTAAAGGCGAAATTGCAGGAAAACCGTACAGGAAATTGCCACTAGCAAAATACCTTTCTGTAAGGCCAAAGTTCTTCTAAACAATTTAAAATTTTCTGAATTATTTCAAATAAGTTTTTCAGAAACCGCCAGAGGAAACAAAAATTTTCTGTTTATCTGTTTCTTCTGGCTTTTTAGCATAACATATATATTGACGTAATCCTTATTATTGAAAGAGGATTCCTTTTAAATAAAAGCAGTTCTAGGTTTATTCTTCTCCGTTTCTGGACGAAAAGATTCCGATTTGACCATTTTGGAAATTTTGCTAAATGGAATTTTTACTAATTATTTGTAAGTTATGGGGAGTTACTTCTTATTGAATTTACAATTAAGCACAGTATTTCCTGTTTCATGATTATACAAGTTTCCCAGAAACCCTTTACAAGGCACTTTCTGGTTTTGATATCAAATTTTTACATTGACAAGTGTAAGGACAGCATAACTAATGACAATTTCAAATGAAATCGCAGTCGGTATGGAAACCGTCGAGCTTGAGCCTTTGAGGGAAGATAAAAAGAAAATTTTTGAGGATATTGTAAAATATCTTGAAGATAATCAGAGAGGCTATATCAAGGTTCCTACAGGCTGGGGTAAAACCTTTCTTTCGAAACATATAATGAAAAAGTACTATGACGAAGGAAAACTCGTACTTTTCCTTGTCTCGAAAAATAATCCTCTTCTTAGCCAGACCTATTATGACAGGAAGAAAGACAGGCCTCTATTTCCCAACAGTGCACTTCTCTCATCCGAGCAGAAAGTGGACCGAAAAGAACTCGCTGAAACTTTGAGAGTTTTTGGGCAGAGAAAAGATAAAGGGTTTGTGCTTTTTGCCTCGCTTCAGACCATACTTGGAAAGCAGAGTTCTGAGATCAAAAACCTGATTATTGAGCTTGCCGACCTTACAATCGTAGATGAGATTCATAATTTCATAAACAATAGAGGAAATGACTTTCTTAATGAGTTAGGGGAAAGGACAAAAATCCTGGGAATGACTGCAACTCCATTTCAGGGAGTTGTCGGAAATGTCAAGTTCGTGGATGAAATAGCAGGGGATATGAGGGAAGTCTACGCAAAAACACTTCCTGAATGTATTCTGGACAACGAACTTGCCCCCCTCAAGTATACGATTGCCGAGAGTTCGCAGGATATCTTTGAGATATTTGATTTTGAAAAAGGGCTTGATGAGCTTGATAAACAGGACCTTTTCCTTGACTGCAGCACTCCAGACAGGTTGAAAAAAGTAATTCGAAGAACTCAGCTTGCAAAAGACGTGTACGATTCTATGATAAAAGACAAGCACGCAAAAACGCTTGTCTTTTGCGCCCCTGTACGGAAACGTGTTTACGGCGTGGGAGCTGAAGAGGAAGAAATTAATGCTTTCCATGCAAAGCTTACCTCCTCGGTCTTCAACGGAGAAATTTCAGTCCCGGAATCCGAAAAAGATTCTGACCCCGTCCTGCCCTTAAACTTTGAGAATTATACCCCTGAAGGTGAGTTCCGAGATACGGTTTTTATAAGCTCGGAGCTGCCCAAAAATGAACAAAATGCCATTCTTGCAGCTTTCAGGGAAATAGGAAAGCCCCCCTATGTGCTGTGCACTGTAGGCATGCTGATTGAAGGGTTTGATTTTCCTGGACTTGAAGCCCTTGTTTTGCTGCGCCCTACCCTGAGTATGAGGCTCTTTGAGCAGCAGGTCGGAAGGGTAACAAGGCTTTCTACAGTCTCAGGAAAGCAACAGGGCAATGTCTTCGAGATTTCGGACAGTATTGACTCTCTCTACCAGCGTTTTGGGGAAGGCGTTTTTTCAGGGGAAAAGGTTGACCAGGTGCAGATGCTCCAGCCTGAGATCCGTCTTGAAGAACTTTTCTCAGAAGGAGATGCAGCCAGGGCAATCGAAGAAGGAAAGATCGAGATTAAGAAAGTGGAACTTGGACCTCAAGGAAAAGGGAAAGGAAAAAGAAAAAGGGTTCAGGAAATCCCTGTAAGGCTCCCTCCAACATCCATCAGGGCAAAGTACTTTTCGCGCCTGCTAGCACTAACCGAGGAAAAAGACATAGGAGCTTTTGAACGGGAAAAGCGTGAACTCATGCGGGCTACCCTGAGATTCCGGGTAAGGGAACTCAGGGATGCAGAAGAACTTGCAGAGCTTGCAGGCAATATTAATAAGCTCAAACGGGAAGCCTATGAAGACCACAGGCTAGGGGATGTTTCAAGGCAGCACAAACCCAAGGTTTTCGGGGAAGTTGAATGGCTGCTGAAACTTCAGGCTCTAAACTCCCTCAAGTATAACGGTAGACACCTTTCTATGCCCGAGAAAAACCGGATCTTAAAAACTCTGGGTTTCGAGCCCGATTTCCGGAAGATAGACAATCTCAGGCTTAAATGCCTGAAACTGGGCTCAGCCCAGAAGACAATTCCTGAACTTGTGAAAGTACTTGGGTTCGTAAGTCGCCTCTCGTCTTCGGAAACCTACCAGTTCCTCGACAAGAAGAAAAAAGAGCACTGGAAAAGAGAGTTCCTGCCTGCAGTCTACTGGGGTTTCTGCTTCATAGATGATTCTCCTGAACTGAAGGAGCTTTTCGAGTCTACGGAATGGGACAGGCGGGTCAAAAATATTATTCGACAGAAGTAATTTCGTAAAAAAAGAATCTTGGGAGAAAATCTTACCATTCTCCCATTTTATAACTATATATTTTTATATTTTATAACTATTATAGCAACTCGATACATTATTCTTCTCTGAATACACCAGTTCCTCTTCCATGATCAGTATACAGTTCGCCTTCGATTGTATTATTTCTACTGTCTGGGTTGTAAAACACTTTAATTTCTTTATTTATATCTGCAGTTTCTTTATTCAAACCTACAGTGTTGCCTTTAATTATATTATTTTGAGAATTCCCAAGTGTGATTGAAAACGTGTATGGGTGCACCTCAATAGTATTGTTCAGGAGTTTGTTATCATTCGAATTCTGAAGGCTGATACTGAAATAATTATGTGAAACTCTGTTTTTGCTTAACTCATTGTCTGAAGAATTGGTTAAATTTACACCCTTCCAACTATTTGAAATATAATTACTTATTAGTTTATTACTGTTGGAATTTTCAAGATTAATCCCATTTATATCAACCTTTAGCTCGCTATTGGACATGTTATTACTTGTTAACCAATTACTGTTTGAATTTTTGAGACACACAGCATACTCATTGTTTGAGTTTGCAACATTGAAATCTAATTCGTTTTCAGTGGAATCTTCCATATAAATACCGCAATGTGAACTGTTATTTGCTTCATTATTTTCCAGGGTATTCATACTAGAGTTGCTCAGGTAAACTCCAAATCCATTCTGAAACACTGTATTATTTCTTATTATGATATCACTAGAACTTTTCAGGAAAGCTCCATATTTATTATAAACCAATGTATTTTCAGTTATATTGCCATTAGATCCCATATAATAAACTCCGGCTTTGCTCTTTGATCCCGTAATATTGAATCCACTAATTGTTACGTTGTTCGCAGTTATGTGGAATACATCTTTTTCCGGATTTGCAGCTTGAATCACAGTATCCGCAGGTTTGCCTTGTTTCGATACTATAGATAAAGGCTTATCTACAACCAAATTTTCCTTATATAACCCTGGGTAAACCAAAATAGTGTCACAAGGATTAACATTGTCGATTTTTTGTTGTATTGAATCTCCAGGGTAAACAATAACAGTGTAACCAGAACTAGCATTACTGACTTTCTTTTGCATTAAATCTCCAGAGTGCACGTTGGCATTAGTTGAGTTATTACTAAGATTGCCAGGGATATTGTCGGGATATTTTCCATTGTTTTCTGAATAGAAAATAAATATTGTTGAAATGGCAAAAACAAACAATAAGAAAACTATTTTTGTATCTAGTTTCGTGAGAAGCATATCCATTTCTTCGCATAACCTATACTCTTTATAAATTGTTTAACCTCTTAAAAATTTTACGTGTTAACTACCAAAAATGCAGAAGAAGATATTACTCGAATAAAACTTAATTCTCTTGACTCTGGAAACCATATTCCAATTAACAGGATTGTATAAGCGCCTCCGCCAGCTTGTCTGGCGGCCCTGCACAAAAAGAGGAAAGAAGCGAACAGCATTAGAAAGAAAAAAGTTTTGATAAAGATTGATAGTTGATTATGTTGATCTTATTCCTAAAACTCTTTGTGTCATTTTTACTTCAGGCTTGTACTTTATTCTCGCTCTTTGCTTCTATTCTCATCTTTTTTGAGATAGGCCGCTCTCCTGCGCCGAGCGTGCAAGAACGGTTCAGTATAATGAATAAGGTTGTACAGGTCCAGAAAAACTGCAAACCTTCTTTAAATAACGAAACAAACAGGGAACTATATAAATGTGAAAATTTTATCATAAAGCATGATTTCTATTCTTGAGAAGCAATATGGAACAAGAAGTGAAACAAGAAATAAAAAAAGAAGTGAAACAAGAAGTGAAACAAGAAGTGAAACAAGAAGCAAAATAGCAAAGGAGTATTTAATTCCCTGGTACCTAATTGGAGTAACTGCAATCATCTGTGCAGCGACTCTGGTTTTAATCGCTTTTCTTGGACCCATTGGTCAGGAAATAATACAGTATAGAACTTCTCAATCTGGCGTATGGCAGATTGCAGGACAGGATCTTACAAATCTCATATTGATCGCACCGATACTGCTAATTGGTGGAATTTTATGCTTGGCCAGAAGGGCCGGCTCTAAGTACCTGTTAATACTTACACCGATAACGTTAATGTACACAGGGCTCTCCATGGGAATTGGCCAGGAATGGAGCAATTCGGCCTACATCGGCAATGTTGAGGACTACTGGTGGCTTTTCGGAATCCTTGTAATAGGCGGGCTTATCTTGCTTTTGGGTAGCCTATCCATGTTTACCGAAGCAGATGCTCCTGACTTCAAACCAAAAGGTCTGCGAATCTATGTGGGCCTTATGACCGTATTCTTCCTGCTCTTTGCAGTAATGTGGATATCTCAAATCCAACAAGTTACAAACACTGGAGACCTTCCTGACGGCTCATACAAAGCAGCTCCAACTGCGTTTTGGACCATCAGGCATCTTGACCTTGGAATTAGTATTCCGTTAGGCTTTCTAGCGCTATTCCTGATGCTTTCAAAACCAAAAAGAGCGTATTCAATACTGCTCCTGTTCTTTGGGTTCTTCATAACTATTGGAACCTCTGTAGACATGATGGCCATAGTTCAAGCCTTGAACGGGGATACGGAGGCGATTAAAGAAGGAATCTTTATATTCACAATTCTCACATTCTTCTCCTATGGAGGTCTCTTCTATCTTGTTAAAGATAAACTTCGTCAAAGTGTGTTTAAAAGTTCAGAGATGCAGTTAAAAAAGATGAGATAACCGGTAAAGACTCATGATTCTCGTAAGAAGCAAT
>DUGT01000112.1:23009-30300 GCA_013331275.1 Methanosarcina sp.
GTAAGTTTGCTAAAATTTCTTCTAAAAATTATTGCTGGGCTTTAACGTATTCAAAAGTCCAGAGCGGAATTCCTCCTATTTCTCCCTTTTCAAGATGTTCCATTTCATGAGCCGCACTATATGCCGGCGTACCTTTCAGTTGTATGGTTTTTTTCTTTAACTCCCTGACTGTTATTTTCCTGAGCTCCGGGTTTAATTCTGCAAATATGATCTTTTTAGCATGCAGGGTTATCATGTAGGGTCTTTCAACCAGTTCTCTTTCTTCCTTTGCCCCGCATTTTTCCAGCCTGCGGATTACTCCTTCTTCAGCTATAACTTCCGGTTCGATAAGGAAGTATATCTTCTCCAGAGTATAGCCAGTCTTACTTTCCTCATTATAATAAGTAATCACGTCTTTTACTGCCATGCTTTTTGTTTCTTCAGAAGCATAACTCCAGGAGCCTCCTGATTTTACTGAAAGCAGAAAAGGAAGAAATAAATCTTCTTGAACCCCAAAACTGGAAATCATATGTTTTTCCAGAGTTGAAAATTTGAAGATTGCTTGAATTTCGTCAGCGTCCATACTTACTCTCCCTTTCGTTTATCTCTCACCCATTTCTCTCATCCATTCCTCTCATCCATTCCTCTCTTATCTATTCCTCTTTTATCTATTCCTCTTTTATCTATTCCTCTCTTATCTATTCCTCTTTTATCTATTCCTCTCTTATCCATTCATTTCTTATCCATTTCTCTCATCCATTTCTCTCATCCATTCCTCTCTTATCTATTCCTCTCTTACCCATTCATCTATCATCCATTCCTCTCTTACCCATTCCTCTCATATCCTTTTCTCTCTTGTCCATTCCTCTTTCATCCCTCAATCATTTTTATAAATAGATGTAAATAGTAAAGGTTTATTTAAAGTGCAGTTTATTAGCATCACGTTTATAGAAGTTAGTAGTAACGCAACTCTACACAAAGAGAGTCTTGTAAATGGATACTTAACTATTTTCCAGGAATAAGCGTGTGGCTGAACAATACGCTTTTCAGAGCATGACGTCTACATATATGGTCTTTCAACTAAAATGGAAACCCAGATAAAACTACAAATGTTGACTTGCCATCGAATCCTGCAATGTATGATGACAGGGTAGTGTATACACTCGGTATTTACAGTATTTAATCTGTGATTACAATATTTAATCTACAATTACAATATTCAATTTATAATTGCAATATTTGGCAGAAAATTTACAGTAATTGACATAAGTTTACAACACTTGACAGAAAACTGAATGAAAAATATGTTCATAACACTTTATGGGCTTCCGAACTTCTGTCCCTTAGAAAAGGCTTTTACTCATGATAAGGGAAGAAAAGAGAATCGCTACCATATTTACAACTTTAATCAGGGCATTAAGAGCAGGTCCTGCAGTGTCTTTGAAAGGATCACCGACCGTATCTCCAATGATTGCAGCTTTGTGGGCTTCGGAGCCTTTTCCCCCATGCTCTCCGTCCTCAATCAGTTTTTTTGCATTGTCCCATGCCCCTCCGCTATTATTCATCACGAGTGCAATCATGAACCCTACTATTATGAGCCCTATAAGAAGTCCTGCAAGAGCCTTCGGGCCCAGGATGAAACCTACCAGTAGGGGCATAATTATAGCAAGAAAACCTGGCACTGCCATTTCGCGAAGTGCGGCTTTTGTGACGATATCAACACAGCGCCCGTATTCTGGCTTTGCAGTCCCTTTCATGATTCCTGGGATCTCACGAAATTGTCTTCGAACTTCATTTACGATTTCGAATGCAGCTTTTCCTACTGCACTCATTGTAACTGAACTGAATATAAAAGGCAGCAGCGCTCCAAGTAATAGTCCTGCAAGCACGACTGGATCATCGAGATTCAGTGTTTGTTCCTTAAGATTTACCTTGCTCCTGTAGTCTGCAAAAAGGGCAAGAGCACCCAGAGCAGCCGAACCTATAGCATATCCTTTGGTAACTGCCTTTGTAGTATTTCCTACTGCATCAAGTTCATCTGTGATTTTTCTGACTTCGGCTGGAAGTTTTGCCATTTGAACAATTCCTCCGGCATTGTCAGTAATGGGACCGTAGGAGTCCAGAGCAACGATCATGCCTGTAGTTGAGAGCATTGCAACAGCTGCAATAGCAATCCCGTAAAGCCCTATTCCTGGATCTGCTGCTCCACCTACGACAAAGTATGAGACAAGGGTCCCGACTATAATTACTATAGTAGGCAAAAGAGTGCTTTCAAAGCCTATGGACAGTCCTGAAATAATATTGGTTGCAGTTCCGCTTTCAGAGGAGGAAGCAATGTTTTTCACAGGCCTGTATTTTGTAGAGGTATAGTATTCCGTGATAATAGCCATAAGTACCATGATGATAACGCCTGTGAGTGCAGCATAGTAAAACCTTATTTCCATAAGGGCATAGGTAATGAAGTAAAATGCAATCAAACAGATTATCGCTGAACCGGCTACGCCTTTATAAAGCACCCTCATAATGTTTCCTTCTTTTCTAAGTTTAACAAGAAATATGGATATAATGGATGCAAAGATCGCAGCTGAGCCCAGCATGAGGGGATAAAGGACCGCACTTTTGTAAGTGTCAATTACAAGAGTCCCGAGCAGCATGGCAGCTAAAGAAGTTACCACATAGGTTTCGAAAAGATCAGCTCCCATGCCTGCACAGTCCCCAACATTATCGCCTACGTTGTCGGCAATTACAGCAGGATTTCTAGGGTCATCTTCAGGAATCCCGGCTTCGATCTTACCTACAAGGTCAGCCCCTACATCCGCCGCTTTTGTGAAAATTCCCCCGCCTACTCTGGCAAAAAGACTTATCAGGCTGGCACCAAAACCGAATCCTATAACCAGATTTACATCCCCATAGAGGATATAAAATCCGCTTGTTCCAAGCAGTGCAAGCCCTACCACAGTAAGCCCTGTAACAGCTCCTCCTCGAAATGCAACAGATAATGCTTTTCCAAGTCCTGTTGAGGCAGCATGAGCAGTACGGATATTTGCTCTAACTGAAACGTTCATTCCAATATATCCGGCAGCAGCGGAACTGATAGCTCCTGCTAGAAAAACTGCTGCAATTTTAAGCCCGTTGTCAAACAAAATGAGAATTAAGAACGCGAGAATAATCGAAACCACTGCGATTGTCCTGTACTGACGGTTTAAGTAAGCTATGGCTCCTTCCTGAATTGCACTGGCAATTTCCTGCATCCTTTTATTCCCAGTGTTTTCTCTCAGGACACTGTTTGCGAAAAAGGCAGCAAAAGCCAGGCTTATAATGCCTGCTAAAGGAGCAATAAGTATTAAACCCTCCATAAACTTCCTGTCTCCTGACCCAACCAAAATTTATACGTTTTTATTTTTTATATTTTTATATTACTTCAAATATATCCAATTCTTCAGCTTTAATTTTCCTATCATTTTACGGTATATTAGATTTATATATTGTTTAGTTTTATAATAATCCCACACGAATAATATAATAATTATATAACAATGATATAATAATTTTATAGTATTATATAGTAATTTTAATAATAATAATAATAATAATAATAATAATAATAATAATAATAATAATGATGATGATGATGATGATGATGATGATGATGATAATAATGATAATAATATAACTTAACAATTAGGCATTTTTGAAACATCATTATGGATTATAAGCATCCTTTGACAGTGTACCAGTTTGCTGTAAATTCTAAGTCATGCTTTTGTATATTGCATGAAACTTGTCTACTATTATCGAGTTTTCAATTTGATAACGCTTTTGAGTTCGTTATTTTACAGAAATCCCAGGACACTGCTGGTTTAAGTTCTATGGTTAACTTTCTGCCCGGAATGTCTTGAAATCGAGAAGAAAAAGAGGCAAAAATAGTAGCTCTGATGTTTCTGTTATCTCTTGTGCCGGGATAGGGGTAAATGTACGTTGCCGAGACAACTCCCAACGAATTTAAGTTAAAAATTTGAGCTCTGAGAATAAGTACAGTTTTATTCTCAGGCCCATGATTGGATTTTATTGGGCTAGATATATCATGAAAATGCGTACCTTGATGCAGCTCCGATTCCTGAAGTTAAAAAAGCAATTATCAGGAGCAAGCCCAATACAATTGATGCTCGATATAATTTTTCCATATTTAACTCCTCATTTTTTCAGTACTCTTTATAGTAATTCATATCTTTTAAATGTTAGTACGTTGGACTGTGCACCATAAAAGGCCGAGAAATTACAACAAGTCTCAGATATTACAACTAATACCTGGGATAGCTTGCAGCGGTTACTCAAGAAGAACTTTATACCGACCGTTGGGTTTAAAGAGTTCAGTAAAATCAGAGTCTAAGTGTACTTCTCCTCACAGTTGGAGATTTGAATCACTCTCACAACGGAGTTTGGATGAGAAAATATTTTTAGATTGTGAGATAATACTTGGGATTGTGAAGAAATACTTGAGATTGTGAGGAAATATTTGAGATTGTGAGGAAATACTTGAGATTGTGAGGAAATATTGAGGACTGAAAGTTCTATGAAAAACCTGTTAAATTCGATTAAACAGCCTACACTTCCGTTTATAAAACCATTGTCTCTTTATACAAATTATTAATTGCATTTTCAATTCTAGGTCTGAACTCTTCACTCTGGACTTTTAACCAGACTTCCGGAAAAGTATCAAGTAATGTCTGGAGTTCCTCTTCCCTATATGCCTTATAGGCTTCTATCCCTTTGAGACCTTCGAGAGTTTTCTTTTCTATTGAATATTTTTTCCCCTCTGAAAGGCCCCAGTCCCCGGTTTGCAGATATGACCCCAGTAAGTCTATTGCAATTACAGCGTCGTGCAGGTCTCCAAGGTGGTTCTGCAAAGCTGTAACTTCTTTGATCATTACTTCTGCTTCCTTTCCCAACACGCTTACAAAAAACTCAAGTGTATAGCGCAGTCCTTTGGATGCAATCCTCAACCTATGCAGTCTCTCTATAGAGACATATGGCCCTTCTAACCATTCGGAATAGGCACTGATATCTGCGAACCGGGCATAAAGGATAGAAGGAAGCACATCCTTTACTCTATATGGCAGAGCATCGTGTTTTGCAGTTGTTGTGGGTAGAGCCCATGATTTAGAATCAAGAAAATCTGAGAAATCCTTTTTGAAATTGGCGTATCTTTCACTTTTCAGGTAGATTATCATGTTTTTCCGGGCTTTTTTTCTCTCTTCAGCAAGCACTGCAAATAGGGGATCAAGATCATGTTCGTTCTCGGAAGGTAGTTTATTAAGATATTCTTCAGCTTTCTCCCGAAAAACGTCTAAATCCCTGACATCACTGAGTGCTCCAAGAGTGCTTTTTAGCCCTTCCAGGTGAGGTTCAAGCTGTTTAGAATCAAGGTAAGCTTCAAAGATCTTTGCAGCAGCTTTCATCCTGCGGATTGCAACCCTCATATCGTGCAGGTTTTCTATATTTTTTCCCTTTAGGGTTCCTTTCTCATTGGCAAGCATTCTGGCAAATTGTCGGGAAAAGACTTTATGAGCTACTATAGCCATTGAATTTTCAGGTCTAATTGCAAATTTCAAGTTTCTACTTTCTTTTTTATTTTCTTCTTTTATCTCGTTTTCTCCCTTGATTTCCTCAACTCTCATTTCAATATTTTCGATTTTGTCTGTCTCTTCCTTAGATATATTTTTTTTCTTAGATACAAAGGAGAGTTTGGTATCAAAAAGGTACTCCCAGAGCTCTTTTCTCTTTTCTGCCTTTTTTGCAGCTTTTTCTGCACCCGGCCCAAAAATTTCTACTTCAACTGCTTCCTCAACCTGCCTGATTCTATCTGGCAGGAATCTCCAACTCCTGTTCTCAAAGATGCCCGAGATACGGATAAAAGATGTGAGAATAAGAGCTTTATTTTTTATTTCTGGAGGTAACATGATATTTGATTTTTCAAAAACTGAAGAAAGGTCCTTTACGCTGGTTTTGGGAGACTGAAGTTCCATAATAAGAGCAAGCATCCTGAGTTCGTGAAGCTTTAACCCTTTTAGAGGATGGGTCAGGAGAATTTCCTCATCAATCTTGTATATTTCTTCCGGAAAAACCGAGCTTCCGATGTCATGAAGGAGAGCTGCAAGACCCAGTATTTTACTCTCTTGCTGCCCTAACCTGTGGTAAGGGGAAAGTCCGTCAAAAAGTATAAGTGCGTTAGTCCTGGTCTTTTCTGCCTTTGCTTCATCTACTCCATAGAGCTCAAAAAGGGTTTCAAGGGTCCACTCTTTGAAAACGATATTTTCCTGGCTTTTGCCCAGGGCATAACGTCCGGCATGAAAATGGAATTCTCCGGAACCATTATTTTCAGAACTAAAGGGGAAACTGAAAAGCCTTTCTTTTTCAAACCGAGAGTAAAAAGCTTCGATATCTTGCTCAGGAACTTTAAGAAGAAGGCTCACTTCTGCAGTACTCAAACCTTTTTCAAGTGAGAGGAGAATTTTAGCCTGTTTACCATATATATTTTCTTGATCGGCAAGCTGCAAACAAAAGGCTCTTTCCCTGAAGCTCAATAGAGTTTTTTCCGACAGATTCTCTTTGAGGAGAAGGGCTCTCTCGAATTTAGAGAAAAGATCTTTTACAAGATGGTAATTTCCTAGCAAGTGTTCCTCAATAATCTGTAAATCTTGATAGGTTCCTTCAGTCTTCAGTTTAAGTTCAAGTTCACTGTAAAATTTTTCGTTCTGTCCACTTTTAAGACTCACATGGTCCAGAGAAAGTTCAGCTATAAGTCTGTCTCCCAATTTCACCTGGCGCACAGTCCTCTTTTGTTTAAGTTTCAGAAGTGGAAGCAGATCAAGGCCCGAGCTAAGCTCTAAGATTATATCCCTGGTTCTGGCATCAGGACATTCAAAGACGGAGGTCTCCTCAGGTAGAAAGCTGACATACTCTTCTCTCGTATGTACCTCATGTTCGAGTTCCCCCAAAGTTTTGATGGCTAACCATTGTCCTTCTTTTCCCATCTCTTTCCTAAGCCGTAAAAAATAACCTTCAGACATTAAAGCATTTTTCTCCGTGTCTAAAAAAGTGTCTTCGATATTTTGTATTATGGCCTCGGAGAGAGAATAGTCTGATAGTAAAGATGATGTTTCAAGGACTTGAAAATCCGCTTCATCCATCACTAGAAACTTTGATTCGATTTCCATATCTTCCCTTGTAATATTATAATGCAAACAAATATAGACATTTCTTATTTACCTATACTCATCAAGTAAATACAATTATAGTTCCTTACTCAACA
>DUGT01000041.1:0-5669 GCA_013331275.1 Methanosarcina sp.
GGTGTCCGGATGCTTTTCTTTGCGGTTTCTGCAAGGGTTTTACATTCCGGGGTATCATATTCATTTACATATGGAATCATTATATCATCTCTCCTTCCCGGGCAAGACTGGTAAAAGTGCCTGCAAGCCCTCTTGTGTTCGGAACATAAGCTTTTTTGAAATAAAGCCTGTCTCCTGAATCTCCAAGTTCTTTTTTCAACTTTTCAAAATGGCTGATAGTTAAAGGATATATTACCTCGGCTTTCGGGCTGTCAGGAGGATCTTCTACAAATAGGACAGTCGATGCTCCACGTTTGAAAGCGTGAAGTAACAGGTCTTTATCAACGACGAGGTTTGTGGGCACTTTGACTAGCTTGACATTTGAAGGATAGGTCAGTGCACTATTTCCTATATTATCGCAGGTTATGGATGCGATACCGCTGTTTACAAAGCCCAGCAGGTCTCCTTCTTTGACTACCCCTTCAACTTCGGCTTTTAGCTGGCTTTTTGTAAAGCCTGAAATCTGAATAGCTCCCTTCTGACAGAGTTCAGTACAGTACCCGCACCCAGTACATACAAGAGGGTCTACGATGACCTTTCCACTATCATTTAGGGAAAAAGCCTCGAACGGACACTTGAGGCATTCATTACATTGATTACAAAAAAGCTGATTGATAGTCGGAATTTCGTTTACCAGGGCTTTCGGGCTGTCAGCAATAAAAGCACTTCCTCTTATAGCTGCAAGTCCTGCCTGGGAAATGGTATCCGTAACATCCTTAGGGCTCTGGGCAGTGCCGCAGACAAAGATCCCGTCCAGTGAGCTGTCTACGGGCCTCAGTTTTGAATGCCTTTCTTTAATAAAGCCGCTTTCATCCTGGCTAATATTCAGTATACTGGCAATTTTTCGGGTTCCCTTTGAAGGGACCATGGCTGCAGAGAGTATGACGAGATCAGCAGGCAGTTCTGTTATTTTCTGGTTAAGTGTATCTTCTAGTCTGACAAGAAGGCTTTTATCCGGCTTCTCGACGATTTCAGCAGGTCTTCCTCTTACAAATCTAACTCCCATATCCTGGACTGCCCGATAGTAGTTCTCGTAAAAGCCAAGCGCCCGCAAATCGACATAACAAATCGTGATTTCAGTACCCGGGTATTTTTTCATTATAAGGTTCGAGTGCTTTAAGGCTGCCATGCAGCAGTACCTGGAACAATAGCGATTTCCGCCTTCTTTTTCATCCCTTGAACCTACACACTGAATCATAACTATCCTTTTAGGAGTTCCCGATCCTTTCTCTGAAGAATTTTCTGAAGAACTTTCTGAGGGTCTTTCAGTACTGCAGGTACTTGTTGAGCTGACAGCATCCGAGTCCAGGTTGAAGTCCGAAGGCTTGACCAATGCTCCTTTTGAAGGACCATTAATCCCGAGCATTCTGGCAAGTTCCATCTGGGTTATAACATTTTTGAAAACTCCATAACCGTATTGGGGTTTTTGGGATACGTCATACTCCTCAAACCCTGTAGCAACAATAACTGCACCGACATTAAGCTCAATAATTTCCTCCTTCTGTGAGAAGTCAATCGCTCCGGATTTACAGGCCTCTGCACATTTTCCACATATCTCACCCTTGAACTGCAGACAGTGGTCAGGGTCTATGCAGTAGATCTTCGGAACGGATTGGGAAAAACGCAGGGAAATTGCCTTTTTGTCTATGTACCCACAGTTAAACTCGTTTTCAACCAGGACAGGACAGACGCGGCTACATCGGCCACAGCCTGTACAGTTGTCATGTACGTATCTCGGTTTTTTCCTTAGCCTGACTGTGAAGTTGCCGGCACTTCCGCTTAAGCGTTCCACCTCAGTCCAGGTTAAAAGGGTTATTTTTGGGTTAGCTACTACCTCATTCATTAGTGGACTTAGCGAGCACATCGCGCACTCTTCCGCAAGCTTGTCAGGAGAAAAAACCTTACCTATTTTTGCCATATTTCCACCTATACTGGATTCTTTCTCTACAAGGTAGGTGGAAATTCCATTATCTGCAAGATTAACCGCCGCAGTTATCCCTGCAATTCCTCCACCAATAACGAGGGCCTGCGGAACGATATTTACTTTTATCTCCTCAAGAGGCTTATGATTTTCCAGGCGGTTGAGTTTTCCCCGAATAAGTGAGAGTGCTTTCTCAGTCGCTCCGGCTTTGTCCGGATGCACCCATGCACAGTGTTCTCTGAGGTTTGCGATTTCAAGCATTGCCCGATTCAAGCCTGCTTCCTGAATACACTTTTTAAAGAGAGTGCCGTGTTTTGAGGGTGTGCACGAACCTATTACTATCCGGTCGAGGTTCCCTTCCAAAATCTTATTTTTGATAAGGGTCTGTCCCTCTCTTGAACAGAGATACTCGTAATCGAAGACCGGGATCCCTTCTGCCTTAAGGGTTTTCTTAAGTGAATTAATATCAATACGTTCGGAAATGTTCCCACTGCAATGGCAGATAAATACAGCGGTTTTGTCCAGGGCAGCGTTCATTATGTTAAATCTTTCAAGGATTCGTATTTAAGACTTGCCAGAACATCTAAATAATTGACCCAAATAGGGCAGAGAAGTTGCAATACTTGCAAAATAAGGACATTTTTGGAAAAAAGGTGAATTTTTAAATTGTCGTTTACTCTGTTAGTACTATAATTCAATTTCCTAAGAAATGAAACTATAATCAATATGCGTTTATCCTATATATACAGGAAGGCTTGCAAAACTTCAGGATATAAATTGTCTTTTAGTCTAGATATTCAATGTTTTCTTCCTGCAAAAAATAATATGTAAAATTGTCGAGAAGTTTTTATAGGCGCATAATTATATATATGAAGAAAGTATTATTATTTAAATCAACAGAGAAAAACAGATTTTATGAGATACTCCCACAGATCAGAAACTCATATAAGTAGAAATATATTTAACAAAGGCAATAAAAGACACTGGAAATATAACAACTGTAAAATAATATGTTTCTATTGATCTGAAATACTGGACGGAGAAATAATATCGAAAGCAATTATATGCTGCTCTTTCGGTATAATCGGTAGATGATAGTTGTGGCAGATAATGAGTTTATATCAGAGGACTACGAATTTAAGATGGGAGAGATTGAATACGAGATGGTGGAGCTTTTGAGAAGGCTTAATATTAACAGGCCAGTTGCTCTTACCCTTGCGTGTCTCTCTAAAGGAGAGGAAATTTCTTCCCAACGTATCGAAATGGTATCAGGCTTGAGACAGCCGGAAGTTAGCATCGCAATGCGCTATCTCCGTGAAAATGACTGGGTAGATATGCGGGAAGAAAAAAAGAATCAGGGTAAAGGAAGACCAGTTAAATTGTATAAACTGACGGTTCAGATGGAAACAATTATCAATTCAATAGAAGAAGACTTAATGGCTGAAAGTAAGGCCGTGCTCCAGAACATAGAACGTCTCAAGAACCTTTCCTAAAACACTTTTTGAGTAGAAATATCATAAACTTTTTTCACAAATTCTCAGAAACTTAAGCTCAGAAAACTTAATCTCAAAAAACTTAATTATTAATTTTAAAGTCTGGGTTTTATAACCCGGATTCGACTTCTTATCTATTAAATATATGTTTAAAGATATGATGCTTGAGAAAAATTTATCTTTCTTTCATAACTGGGTAGTTCTTTTCAACTCTTGTTTTTATTGATTTTTAGTATCTATATTTCGATTATTGTCATCTGTTCTTGATTCTTGTTATCTATTTTTTATTTTTGTCATCCGTTCTTGGTTCTTGTCGTCTGTTTTTCAGTTTATATCCTCTAATCTCCATTTTTACAATGCCTCTTCCAGATCCTTTTGATATTTCTTTTTCTAATTGAATCTGAATTTCGAAAACGACATAAGGGCATTAATTTTAGTTATGAAATTAGGACCCTTAAGCCGAAAATATAATATTAAGCAAAATAAAATCTCCAGTTAAACTTGTAATTTATAAAGTTAAAGATCCAGGTTACCGATTTTCTAAATTAAACTGTACAATTTCTAGAGAATAGAGTATATAAAGGGTACGAGGAAGAAACATCTTAATAGAGGTAAAGAGGGCTTCCAGTAAGCTTCAGCAATTTTTAGTATAAAAATATCCTGCAAATCCTTTTTACACTTTTATGTATTTACAAAACTGGACTTTCAAGAAAGTTAATTTTGAAGCAAAAATTTAGTTTTAAAAAAGTCAAAGTTAAGATAAAGTTTGAGTCATAAAGGCAGTATGCCAACTCTCCTGTAAAATTTAAAATCTTAATAAGTTTGTAGCTTGAGAATCCAGTATTAAAAGAACTGAATTATGATTAATATAGAAAAATTTGATTTTGAATTTACAGAAAATTCAGGACACTGTCGTCATAAAATGAAAGGCAGAACTTAAAACTCTATCATAATCTAAAAAGAACCCTGTTTGAGAAGAAAGAATATTAAACTCTTATATTTTTAGGAAATTTTAAAGTTTTCAGCATATTTTTAAGTTTTTAGCAGATTTTAACAGTTTTAGCAGATTTTAAAGTTTTAAGAATATAATGAAGAATTTTATAACTCGCACCGGAAATGAAAAAGCAGTATCTCCTGGACACTTTTAGAGTGAGTAAATGATAAACACACCCAGTGAGTTTTTATTAACTAACAAATATTAAAATGAAAACATAAGTAAATATTTATATTAATCAACTCTATAATGGTTCTTTGGGTGATTAAATGGTAGATGAAAGTGGTCCAGTTATGGATATTTCTGATACAATAGAAGAGATCCCTGTATTTATGGGACCGATCGAACATGAAATGATAGAACTATTTAGAAAAATTAATGTTAGTAGGCCAATTGCTCTTACGCTTGCATGCCTTGCGAAAGGAAGGGAGATCTCGTCCCAGAGCATTGAAATGGTATCAGGCTTGAGACAACCTGAAGTCAGCGTTGCAATGCGCTATCTCCGCGAAAATAACTGGATTGATATCCGAGAAGAAAAGAGGTCAAAGGGTAAAGGCAGACCGATAAAGTTATACCGGCTAATAGTTCCAATGGACTATATTGTTAGCAAGATCGAAGAAGATATTGTAGCCGAGAGTAGGGTCGTGCTTAGAAATATTGAGCGCCTGAAAAATATCGCTTGAAGTTATTCATGGGGATTTACCCCAATCTAACTTTTCCCTGATGATTAACTCTTTTGTTGTAAAGTACTTAACAAAGAATAATCATTTAACGAAGATTTATTGAAAATTCTGATTTCATGTAATATCTTCGGAATTTACTTTTTTCGGAGATTATTTTTTAGTTCTCTGGTTTTCCTGAGGCTGTTCTCTTATTCTAAGCTAAATAAATTTAAATATATACAAAAATGATTCAAAAAATCTCTGAAAAAGTTCAAAACAGAATGGCATTACTAAAAATAACGCCACTAAAAAATAACATTATTAAAAATAGCATCAATAAAAAACAAACGACATCAATAAAATATATGGTGGGCCCGCTGCGATTCGAACGCAGGACCTCACGGTTATCAGCCGTGCGCTCCACCAAGCTAAGCTACGGGCCCGATTGAAGGATAAATAAGGTTGTAAAACCTGAAAATTCTCCTGAAAAAGGATTATCAAATTGTGGTGGGCCCGCTGCGATTCGAACGCAGGACCTCACGGTTATCAGCCGTGCGCTC
>DUGT01000041.1:5753-13392 GCA_013331275.1 Methanosarcina sp.
GTTATCAGCCGTGCGCTCCACCAGGCTAAGCTACGGGCCCGAATGTCAGGTTTTTTAAAATTACCGAAGTAGAAAGGCTTTTCGGGAAAGCTTCTCAATCCGACAACACTTCTAATACTCAATTTACTACTTATAACTTTTGCTTGAAGCTCTTACATACTCAAATTCTAAAAGTTTATTTATAAGATGCTGAGCCTATATGGCGACAGCTTTATATAAGATACTGAGTGTATGAGGGATGCTGATAAAGCAAAGCCTTATATGGGCCGGTAGATCAGGGGAAGATCGCTACCTTGGCATGGTAGAGGCCTCGGGTTCAATTCCCGACCGGTCCACTTAATAATTTTTAATAGTTCTGGTCAATACTACTATTTTTCAAAGTTCTGGTCAATACTACTATTTTTCAAAGTTCTTTTCTGAAAGCTTTATTTAACTGTACATTTTTTTGTAATCAGCTATATTTTCCTGGATTTATATATGATGTAGAATAGTAAAATATCTTTAACCGTCAGTCATTATAATCAAAAGAAGCTACAATCTCAAAATGTTATACACAGAAAGGTATCTCTTTGTACTTATTTTATTGAGAGTTTTGATAAACCTCAGTTTGTGGCTGGTTGCTTATAAATGGTATATAAGTAACTTCTTGATATTAGAGGTTTATCGAAATTCTCTATTCTACTACTCCTTTTAACCTTCGTTCGTCTCCTCCCACCACTTATGTCCCTCTCTAATCAAAAACACCATTAATATTAACTCTACAAGAGGATCTGCCTGCCAGAAACCGAAAATATTTTGTTGTAAGTCCTAACATTAAAGAAACCAATAGGAAGGCGCAAGCTAATGTTTCCTTATAGTCAGCCACTAGCGTTCTGCTATTTATCTTCATGCCAAGCTCACGCTTTCTAAAAGAAAGTAAAGGCATAATAACACTGAAAGAATGGAGATCATTATTTCTGGCAGCGAAAGCTCGCGAATCTCTACGAAGATTAACTTCTTCGCAGACTCATGAAGCATATAACCTCCAAGCAAGAAGAAAGTAATTAACACAAATTCTATGGCTTTTTTCGCTTGTTCTCTCTTCATCTACTTGGCATACTTCATGTTTACAAAGTCTCCAAATTAGGATAAGGCCTGATTAGGATAAGGCCTGAAAGAGATTCAATTATGCTATCCAGACCAAAACCTACCAAGGCTATACTTTGCATTGGCGCTGAAAAATATAGAGAAGAAAACCTCGAGAACATTATAAATCAAGGTGAAATTCTCAAGATTGAGAGCCTTTTTGTAAAGATCGCCATCCATATGTTATCTAACCCAAAAACCACTGAGAGTACGTAATATACTGAGAATAAAATGGTTTATTCCATAATTGACTCTAAACAAGTAGTATGAATCAATATATGACCCGGCAAGCAATATCATAGCATAATAACATCGGCAAAACAACTTCATAATAAAAAGTAGCCATATAACAACTACAAATTCTTAAATGTTATTGCTGTAGCTATAAGCTTCTAGAGCAACTTCCTAATTCTCGGACATTACTTATATAACTTATCAATATACTATTCAGTGAATAATTATGGGTTATGAGGGAGAGTATAGTGCCAAAGTTGTCGAGGGTTATATTCCAGTAACTGGCGGAAAAATATGGTATAAAATTGTCGGAGCAGATAAGAAAACCCCCCCTCTTTTGGCATTGCATGGTGGCCCTGGCGCATCTCATGACTATCTTGAACCTCTTGAAGCTCTGAGTGATGAACGGCCAGTGATCTTCTATGATCAACTGGGATGTGGTAACTCCGATAAGCCCAGCGATATATCCCTTTGGACTATCGAACGCTTCGTAAATGAGCTTGAACAGGTTAGGACCTATTTAGGTCTTGATAAGATGCACCTGCTTGGCCAATCATGGGGAACTATGTTAGCTGTCGATTTTATGTTAACTAAAAAACCGAAAGGTGTGATGAGCCTGATTCTCTCAGGTCCTTGCCTCAGTTCCTCACGATTCGCTTCAGATCAAAAAGTCTACCTTTTGGAGCTTTCAGATACTCTTCAAAAAATAATTAGTGAGAGCGAGGTTTCTGGATGTTTCGACTCCAAGGAATATCAAGATGCTATGATGGCCTATTATAAAACTCATGTCTGCCGCCTGGACCCATGGCCGGATTGCCTAAATAGAACTTTTGAAAAATTAGGGCATGAAGTCTATGAACAAATGTGGGGTCCAAGCGAATTCACAATTACAGGAACTCTCAAAGGCTATGAGCGAGTAAACCTCCTGAAAGAAATATCTGTTCCAACCCTTTTCACCTGCGGACGCTATGATGAAGCTACCCCATCTACGACTGCATACTACCATAGCATGCTTCCGGGCTCTGAGATTGTTATCTTTGAGGGCGCCTCTCACGAACATCACCTTGAAAAAATAGGTGAGTATCTTGAGGTTGTGCGTAGTTTTATAAATAAAGCAGAAAATAAATAAATTTTCAACGCTTTTTTAAACCTTGATCTCACCAAAAAATTAAGATGTGCCCAAAAATTAAGGTATGACCTGCAGTTTTTCCACGAAGTAATCGAAAATCCTGTGCAATAAATATTCATTCTCCGGGAAGTCATCATGGTTTGCATTGGGCACAATTAACAGATCGAATTTCTTATTTGCCTTTATCAATGCATCAACGAGCTGCATAGTCTGGGAGGGATGGACATTATCGTCCATATCTCCTGTCACCAGTAAGAGATGACCTGTCAGATTCTCTGCCTTCAATTCAGTGATCTGCTCCGTGTAATTGCTTACCTGAGGCATACCTTCGTATTTTTCTCCCCAAGATGCCGCATAGTATCGACTATCGTAGTTGCCTGACGATGCTACGCCCACTTTATAGAAATCCGGGTAAGTAAAGAGTGCCTGAGCTGTCATGAAGCCTCCGCCAGAATGTCCATAAATTCCAACTCTGTCCAGGTCCATGTAAGGCCGATCTTTAGCAAGCTTTTGTAGACCATTGGCATGGTTAGCCAGCCCTCCGGCAATGCCCAAATGGCCATAAGAAACATCATGGAATGCCTTGGAACGACCAGGAGTTCCAGGAGCGTCCATAATTACCACAATGAATCCCATTTCAGAAAGAGCCTGGTTTATCCAAATCGGGTTCCAGCCTCCAGCAGTATAGGGAAATGCCTTGGGTGTTATTGTAATCTGCGGACCGGGATAGACGAACTCTATTACTGGATATTTGAGAGATTCATTGAAAGTAGTTGGTCGGATGATTACGCCATAAATATCGTACTGACCATCTAATGATTTTACGCTGAATCTTTCAGGAAACTTCCAGCCCATTGAGATCAGATTGTCGATATCTCCTTTTTCCAGACTAAGTAGTGTCTTTCCATCATTTGATTTCAGCACAGTAACTGGAGGAAGATCCACTCTAGAATAAGTATCAACAAAGGTACTTCCATCCGGCGACATACTTATATGGTGATCGGCATCCTCAGGGGTGAGAAGTTCCAGGTTGCTTCCATTTAAGTTAACCCTGTACAAGTGTTGATAATATGGATCTCTACCTGTCTCTCTCCCTCCTGCCGTGAAATATACCAATGACCGGTTTTCGTCCACATATAAGAGATTTCTTACAGTCCAGTTACCCTCTGTGATGGGATTCTTCAAGCTTCCGTTCTTATTATAGAGGTAAAGATGCCCATAGCCACTACGCTCAGAGAACCATATAAAATCGCCATTATCCAATGCTTCGAAATTCGGTTGTTGCCATTCAATATATGTCGATGCGCTCTCGTTAAGGATCTCCTTTGCTTGACCGGTTGAAGGATCTATTCCCAGAAGGTGAAGCTTCTTTTCGTCTCTCTCATCGTAAATTGAGTATAGAATGTCGCCTGTTTTGTTCCATTTGTAATTGTAGTTTAAATCCAATGTCTCTGGGTAAGCACTATATTGAACAGGAATGACCTTCCGCGAAACTGCGTCCAGCACCATTGGCTCATACATTGGTATATATTCGTCCCCTGGCATGGGATACTTGTATGCCCAAACCTTTGGCCTGGAACTATTCTCGGGCACATTTTGTAGAAGCGCGATAGATTTGACACTCCTTTCATCCATCTTGAATGTGGCCAATCTCCTTGAATCGGGAGACCATTCTGCAAGGGGTTTGGGTTTTATCCCCAGAAGTTCCTGAGACAGTTTTTCATCGTAGTTGTCGGAGTACTCACCATAGGCATAGTTCTTGATACCATCGGTGGTTATTGGATAATTCTTGCCGGTTTCCATTTCCCTAATCCATATGTTGTGATCCTTTACAAAAGCAGCAAGCTTTCCATCAGGTGAAAGCAATTCTCCCTCAGATTCCTCAGCCCAAGGCGAAGCATTACTGATACGGTAACTCTGAAGATCGCACTGCCAGGATTTGTTGAATGCCGAAAAACGTATGCTGCTCATGCCAGGCAGAAACAAAATCTTATCAAAGGGAAGATCTGAGGAGTTAACTTCAGTTTTGGATGCATTAGAGAGAGCCTTAGCAAGCAGCTCATGATTGAAGGCTTCATCTTTAGTTAAATTTACAGTATCTACAAGCATGAACTTCTTGCCTTCACGGTCATTCTTTGTGTACCAGAAGGAATTAGTGCCGTTTATCCAATTAGGAGTGATGCTGACGTTAAACATGGATGCAGTTGCATTATCAGGCAAGAATCTGTCAGCTTTTTCATAGCCAGTCAGGTTAGCTGAGAACTTTGTCACATTTCCAGTCGCATTATCACTAGTTTCAGCTTCTGCCAAAGGCATCATTGCGGGAAACATTAGAAGGCATACCATGGCCAGGGAAAAAAAGCATATGCCTGTGAGGCTCTGCCTTTTAGGTGGCTTAACGTTCAATAGCCATAATGATCTTGGGATCAGCATATTGATACCTCGTTCTCGATCACTCAAGAAATACTCATCTTTCGCTAAATAGCGGCTTCAGATCCACCTCAGTCCATTCCTGTACCTCTGGCACCCTGACCCAAACCTTCAGTTCTTTGGGCACGGCAACTATCTGATAGCTTGTGACGTTGGGAGCTCTAAATGCTCCACCTTTCTCCAGGGGTATGCTCATAGTCTCCATCATGACCTCAGGATTAATTTTTCCTTTATTTTTCTCGCCCAGGGCAAGCAGATTTGCACGCCTGTGTGCTGTATATGCAGGGTCCTGATCGTCTAATGCAATAGGCGCTAATCCCCAGAAAGGGTCAACGAAGTTATTTGTGGCTACCAGCAGGCCATCCTTGTCGGGTGCCCTGTGCACGACATCAGAGGTTGCCCATTCATAAGAATAAGCGCCTGTTTCGTTAGCTACGTTCACTATGTACGCATTATCAGGATAGGACGTATGTAATTGTGCGTCAATCTGATCGAGATCAGTCGAACTCTCCAGGAATGAGAATAAGGAAACCGGAGAGAATACTCTATTATCACGCTGCATATTCTCGGAGATCTGGCCATTGTTAAGTTCCAGGAACAGTCCTTCTTTATTCATGCCTGAGGTCACATAGATAACTCCCATGTAGGTTATACTTGCTACGGGGATACTTCCGTCATCGGGGTTGTAGACGGCTACGGTTGTGTAATTAGCGAATTTTGGCCCCATATCGTAGTTTCGACCGAAGACAAGCGGGCCACCGGAAGTATAGTTGCCCCAGGCAGCGACTCCTGAGCACTGTCCTTCCTGCAAGTTTACATAGGTTTCTAAATCATTGACTATCAGCTGCTTATCAAGCCCCAGACCTGAGGTCTCAGCCATTCCGTATATGATCTCCTTGTATCTTTGCGGATAAAACCTGAAATTTGATCTTGCATCCTGCAGCATAACATCATATGTAAACTCAGGATTTTTGTCGAAGTCGGCGCTTATATTATCGTAGATTTCGTTTAGCTCCTTCTTTTGTAGCGCCCCATACTGTCTTCCCATTTCCCTATAGCTACCGTGAAGTTCGACTACGTTCAGAGATCCAGTTTTGTAGAGCTTGCCGCCCTCAAAGGTCATTATAGGAGTTTTGGTATTCAGGACTAAGCTTTCATTGTCAGCGCTTGCTCCCATTACAGGCTGCCAAGCTATAGCCAGGAGTATGAATAGTAATAAAGAATGAACTATCTCCTTTGCAAAAAATGCGCTTCGGCTAAATTGACTCCCCCCCAGGATTAAAAGTATGATTATAAATTATAAATAAATCAATTATAAAATTTGCTATTATAATACTTACCTACAATATTGCTTTGAGCTGATATTATCATCTAAGATAAACGCAAATTAGGGGGAGATTTGTATGAGAGCGATAGAGATTCTATGCATTGCGCTAATGGCTGCCCTTATAACTATCTGCAGTTGCTGTTTCTAATAATGTAACCAATGCCTCTAATGTAACCGATTTCAGTTCCCTGCATAAGACCATCCAGGAAGAGCTTAACGTAACTAACACGCCAGGATGTGCCGTTTTCATAGTTAGCGGTGAGAAGATCGTTTATTCCAAAGGTTTTGGTGTGGCCAACGTGGAGATAGGACAACCCGTAACACCAGAAACTCTATTCATGATAGGCTCCACTACAAAACCCTTCACTGCCTATACGCTTCTACCTATGGCTGAATAGGGAAAGGTAGATATCAACAAGCCAGTGGGCTATTACATAAAAGACCTGAGCCCGAAAATTCAAACACAGGTTTTTCCCTGGTCGGCTACCACGCCTGATTGTTGGAATAGGACACAATACGCTTGTTCAGGATAACGACCCTTACAACCACGGTGAAACGTCATCCATACGCAATGTAGGACGACAGGACTTCAGTACTACCATGATTTTCACAACTCTTAGCTCCTGTGACATTTGTGCCACTTTAATATATATGCGCCAATTCAACCGCGTGGTCGTCGGCGATGTTACAAACGCCTCGGGTAATGAACAGATGCTTCGCGAGAAGGGTGTCAAAGTCGATATCCTTGAAGACCTTGCGGGAATAGCATTTTATGCAAAATATCGGGCTGAAAAGCCGGAATTCGGCATGGAAGATTGGAAAGACCTGGCTACCGTCCGTAAGGCTGCCTGATCTGCTTAAAAAGTGATAATAGTCCAGATAATCCTGATCAATACCACTATTTTTCAAACTTATTTTTGCACTTATTTCACTTGGAAAGGAGACAGCATTCAGAAGTTTTTGTTCTCTCAGAATTCTTTTTCGCTTAATGACAGATCTTAATGTGTTTCTTAATTGGTTTCTACAAATTGAGATGAAAAAGTATTGCAGACCTGGGAACACTCTCAGCTTCACTATTGAGTTTTTAGAGTCAGTTAGGTTAAACTGGGCGTATTTTGAAAATGTCCTGAACCGTCTTTGAGTTGCTCGATATTTGTCCTTGGAGGCAGCAGTTTTAGATCTGATTATATACCAAAGATTTTAGCGATTATAGCTTGGTAAAGATGGACGAAAAGAAGATACGAAGAAGATACGAAAAAAGCTAGCAAAAAAGCAGGGAAAAGCAGTAAATGATGAGAAAAAGTATCTATAAGCCTGAGCGCTAAGTAAAAAATTGGTTGTGAAGTGGTTCACAAGGTTTGTCTGCATCAGTGAAGTATATTACGGGATCAGGT
>DUGT01000041.1:13669-17555 GCA_013331275.1 Methanosarcina sp.
TGAATTTGCTTCATTTTACAGATTGCTCCCTTATGAACCAATTTATATTATGTAATCACTATTATAAAAAACTAACTATTTACTTATATTTATTTGTCCTGTTTATTTAAGTTCATTTATCCTGTTTTGGACTGAATAGCCTTGCTTCTGCTTATTTAATTTATCCTCTCGAAACTGATCTAGATAGGTTTTACAAAGCCGAATAGTTAAATATATAAAAATTCCCTCATTATTATCTTACAAGTTTTATTCCGGGCTCATCTTTAGTTTACCAGGATTATATTGAAAGCGTTGTACAATTGGGGTGCTGCCAAACGCTGAAATGATAAACATCTAGTTATTAAGGGATAGTGAAATCGATTACTGGAAAATATTGCAGAAGACTATTTGTTAAACAACTCCGAGATCGATAACAGGCCAGATAAACAAAATGAGTTGTTGTTTTGCAGACTTCTGCAATTGTCAATGATAATTCTTGGATAGGGGATTGGATGGAGAAAGCTCCAGCTGCACCAATAATGGTGGAAGCATGCACCGCAGGATACCTGCCCAGTCTGATCGCTTTATTTTCGTCACACGAAATGACTTGGCGACAGAACATATCCCTAAAATTGAAAAGATCTGAGGCTTCTCATTTAAGTTTCTGGAACTGGAGGTTTCGCGATGCTGCGAATTGTAGTCGATCTAAACAGGTGTGAGAGCTATGCTCAGTGCGTATTTGCCGCACCGACCGTATTCTGGATGAAGGATGAAGAGTCGCTCGAATATGATTATGCACCGGACGATTCACTACGAGTGCAAGTAGAGCGGGCGGCTGCAGCTTGTCCGGTACAGGCGATTAGTATTTGCTGGCTGGATGAGCAGTTGGAGCAGCAGGGAGGAAATCATAGTGAGCAGCAACAATGCTGAGAAGACTGCTTCCTCCGTACAAAGATCTGTTCAAAGAATAGTTATCGTCGGTGCCTCTTTGGCTGGCTTAAGTGCTGCAGAGTCACTGCGTTCCGAAGGGTTTGCCGGGACAATAACTATGATCGGCGACGAACCATATACTCCCTATGATCGCCCTCCTCTGTCTAAAACTGTCCTCACAGGCTGGCTACAGGCAGAGCACACGACTCTTCCGCAGAGTGTTGACCTACAGGCCGAGTGGCTGCTTGGAATGCCTGCCATAGGGCTTGACCTGGGTAACCGAGAGGTTGAGCTTGCTGACGGGAGGCGGGTTGGCTTTGATCGCCTGTTAATTTCTACCGGGACACATGCTCGTCCGTGGCCGGATTTGGCACGGGCTGCCCTTGATGGAGTATGCCTGTTGCACACCCGTGATGATGCTGTCCGGCTACGAGCCCGGTTAGCCGCCAGGCCGAAGCGAGTACTGGTGATTGGCGGTGGTTTCACTGGCTCCGAAGTTGCTTCAGTCTGCAGAGAGCTGGGTCTGGCTGTCACGGTTACAGAGCGCAGTGCTACACCTCTTATCGGCGCTCTCGGTTCGGCTGCAGGTGCGTTTGCTGGCCAGCTCCAGCGTGCACATGGAGTCGATCTGCGCTGCAATGTCACGGTTATATCGCTGGAGGGAGATGAGAGCGGACGGCTGCGCTGTGCCTATCTTTCAGATGGTGATATACTTGATATCGATGTTGCTGTAGTCGCTCTTGGAGCAGTAAGAAACGTTGAATGGTTGCGTGATTCCGGGCTGTCATTTGACTCCCGAGGAATAGCCTGTGATGCCGCCTGTCGTGCTTTCGACATCAATGGAATGGCCACAGACGATATTTTTGTTGCCGGAGATGTGGCTCGCTGGCCTCATCCGCTTTACGAAGGTGAGCTGCTGGCAGTCGAGCACTGGGGAAATGCTGTTGAGCAGGCAAGAACGGCAGCACATAATATGGTGAGTGTTCCGGCAGATTTTCGGGAATACAAAAGTCTGCCTGCTTTCTGGTCCCGTCAGTTTGGCGTCAACCTGAAGACGATAGGCCTTCCAAGCTTTGCTGACGAGGTTGTGCTCACACAGGGCTCTGTTTCGGAACGCAGGTTGGTTGCAGCTTATGGCTACAAGGGCAGAATTGTCGCAGCTCTCGCCGTAAATATGGCACGCTGGTTGTCAGCTTATAAGGCAATGATCGAAGCCAGGGCTCCATTTCCGCCTGTACTTCATGCTCCAGATAGTTCAGCCGAGCTTCGGCCAGTTCCTGCCGGATTTCCACCTCATGGACAAACTACCCATAGCTCTAATGCTATAAAGACCGGTCCAGGTCTGAGCACACCTCCTCCAGAAGAATCATCTACAAGCGATAAAGTGAAGGACTCTCGTGTACCGCCAGGATTTCAGCCCAAACGATAGGAGGCAGACTACGTGATACAGCAATCTTTGTATGAGCAAGTTCTTGATTATGCCAACCGTGCCAACCCTTATCCTCTATATGCCCAATTGCGCCAGACACCAGTTACACGACAGACAGATGGGAGCTACGTTGTCAGCACTTATAGGGAGATTGTCTCGCTACTTCATGATCCCAGGATTGGTTCAGACTTTCGCAAGCGCTCCGTTCATGATCGTCCTCCTGCAGGCCTTTCGACAAATAAGGAGCACGGTTTTAAAAATCAGGCACCGAAAGTAGGTACCGAAGCAGCCGCATCCAACGAGAGTTCTGAAACGGAAGTAGTTCCAAGTTTTATCGGTCTGGACCCACCTGAGCACGATAGAATACGCCGGCAAGCTACATGGCCGTTTGGTCCCCCTCACACACCAGGCAGAGTAGCTGACATGGAACCTGAGCTGATCTGCCTTGCAAATCGACAGATAGATACTATGAAAGGCAAGTCTTCGATTGACATTGTCGAGGATTTCGCCTACCCAATTCCGGTAACAATGATCAGTGAGCTGCTTGGTGTACCTCCTGAGGATCAAGCACGCCTTCACGCTTTATCAGAAGCTATTATCGAAGGTATTGATTTGGACCCCCAGAAAAGCCAGGAGGAACGAAAAAGGCGACAAGAACAGTCTGGCCAAACCTTTAAAGATCTGGAGCAATACATGGAGGCGCTGATTGAGCGTCATCGCAAGCATCCCGGTTCCGATCTGCTTTCAGGACTCATAACAGACTACGGTCCTGACGGGCCAATGGCCCAGCCAGATATTGTGAGCACTGCGAGTTTGTTGCTCATTGCCGGTCATGAGACCACAGTGAACCTGATCACCAACGGCATGCTCACACTGTTGAGGCATCCTGATGTCCTTGAACGGCTGCGTCGTGAACCAAACCTGGTTATTCGCCTGGTCGAGGAACTGCTACGCTATGAACCTCCTGTCCAGATTCTGCCAAACCGTGTGGCTCTCGCCGACATCACTATTGCCGGTACTATTATTCAGAAAGGTTCACCTGTGATTCTGCTGCTTGCTTCCGGAAACCGTGATCCTGCTCGTTTCCACGATCCAGATAAGTTCGATCCTGATCGCAGGGATAATATGCACCTTGGCTTTGGCAGCGGTATCCATTACTGTTACGGCGCCCCACTCGCAAGGTTGGAAACTCAGATTGCACTAACAGAACTCGTACGACGGCTCGAAAACCCCAGGCTCGCGTATGATCCACCTCCATACCGGCAGAGTGCTACTCTACGAGGACCGCGACATCTCACTGTTAAAATCGATGGCGTGAGGGACTGAAAGTTCAATTTGTAATTAAATCTACTTTGAAGTTTCCACTGTAGTTAACTGAGTTTCTGATTATGGAAAATAATCCTAAGACCTTACTAATTTGAAAATAAGTTCGTTTTGGGATAAGCTCATCAAACAAACGATTGGGTAATTGAAAGACTAGTAATTGACAGATTGATTAAAAGATTGGTAATTGGAAGATCTGTTGAAGGATTGGTAATTGGAAGATCT
>DUGT01000041.1:17685-34928 GCA_013331275.1 Methanosarcina sp.
TAAAGGATTGGTAATTGGAAGATAAATTAATTAATAGATAGTTCATCCTCCCGATTGCAATCGACTCTCATACTTTTCCGATTGTAGAGTTCTCTTTCCAATAGTTCTGTTTGCCCGATGGTGTCTTCTCCCCATTTTTGTTTAACTGCTTCACTCCACTGAAGTTTACCGTCCCCAATCATAGATTTTGGGATTGCAAAAATATTTTCTCTTGTTGTTCTGGAAACTCCGGACTTTGACAACTTATACTTACTTGTTTTCGAATCATATACCATCTGATGATCGAGTTTAAATGCACTAACTGCCTCGGAAAATTTGCAGTTACCTTGTTTTAATCCTTCTTTTGGATCTTTCCCTTTTCTTCGCTTCATCTTTTCTATTTCAATCTCTTCTTTTCTTATATCTTCCAGGTACCACAAACTCTTATCAATTTCACTTTTAAACACAATCATGTGCCATTTAAGAGACAGCGAATATGGTTTTCTCAAAAGTTCATGCAGTTCGGCTATCAGATCGGAATCATCTGTCGTATTTTCAATTTCTTCCATTACTTTTTTCATTTTGGCCAGATTTGCCTTCTGTCTTTCCTGACTTGTTACCATGACTATTCACATACTAATTTTTATTAGACTGTATATACAGAAACTATATTTTAAGTCTTCGATGATAGATCATGAAAAATTAAACTTGATATAAATTTGGACTCATCCGGCATAAAATGTCAAAGTAGATTTATACTAATTTTATTAACAAGTGCCGACATCACCACTTGTGACATAACAGGGATTGTTTGACAGTTATAGATAGATTAAAAACAGAATTGAGAGTGGCTTTTCGTGTTCCTGATAATTGTCACTAACATATTACTGTTAATTAATTCACTTATCGGGGTCACTGTCAGCCTTAAGTATATTAAGGGTCCTTCTCAAGTTGGAGTAGAGTTACAACCTTAATAGGCGGATTCAGGACGAGGTCTAAAAAGCCTATTCACAAACAGAACAAAGGTAAATTGCTGACCTGCAACCGCTCACATTTATAATTTTTTTATTTTACTCTTACTTACTGATCATCTCCATAAACTACTCTGGAACTCAGGCATCCAAATTAACCAGAGTATCATGTTTCCTGCAGGCATAGGCTTCTATTTTACTATTATGCATTCGAAAATAGGAAAAACCGGCTTATCGGTATAAGGAATACCTGGACCCTCAGCAGTGCAAGAGAATCACCGCGTAAAAAGTAAAATAAAGGAAGAAAATTAACCGGCCTGGGGGAAAGTTGTTAAGGGTCGAAGGAATAGTTGCTGTGCTTGGAGTCTTTTATCCCGGATTTTAATTGGTTTTTATTCTTGGGCTTGTAATCTTTATTACGGGGTTCACGGCTGTTTACTCATACCTCGAATACCAACAAGAACTGAAAGGGACCGAATCTCAAATTAAAACTTAAAAATGGGGAATACAGACATTCCTGTAATGCCGAATTCTGAAATTTCTGTTTACTTGGTTTTTTGACTTTTATTTTATCATTACGTTTATCTAGAATGTTTTCGTTTGTTTTATTGATTCTTATGGCCGAGGATATAACAAAAGACACAAGCAGAAAAATTGAGAATGGGGATACAATCTCAGTTAATTATGTAGGAAAACTTGAAGATGGTACAATTTTCGATACTTCCGTAAAAGAAGTTGCTGTCGAGGCAGGGATATATAACCAAATGAGAAATTATGAACCCCTCACATTTACCGTCGGCGAAGGCCAGATGATAAAAGGATTTGATGAGGGTGTTGTTGGAATGCAAGTGGGGGAAGAAAAAACCCTTACAGTCTCGCCTGAAGAAGCATACGGAGAATACAGGGAAGAATTCGTAAGAGATATCCCTAATGATGCTGTTGATTTTGATCCGGAAGTCGGAATGAGGCTGGCTACGGACAGCGGTCTGACAGGTACTATCACAAACGTAAATGAAAATAACTTTGTTGTAGACTTCAACCATGAGCTTGCAGGCAAGACCTTGATTTTCTCAGTCAAAGTTGTTTCTGTGGAGAAGTGAACGGAATGAAGGCCAGGAAAGGAGCAGTTTTCTTCATAGCGGTACTGCTACTGGTAAGTATAATTTTTGTCAGCGGATGCACGGACAAAGGGAGTGAGGGAGGAGATAGCAAAACAGTAAAGTCCGGAGATACAGTCAAGGTCGACTATACCGGGAAGCTTGAAGACGGCACGGTTTTTGACACCTCAAGAGAAGATGCTGCAAAGCAGGCCGGTATATATGTTGAAGGAGGGGAATATGCCCCTCTTACTTTTGTTGTTGGCTCGGGACAGGTAATCCAGGGTTTTGATGAGGGTGTAATCGGAATGAAAATAGGGGAAGAAAAGACTCTGAAAATTCCTCCTGATAAAGCTTATGGGGAATATGATAAAACAAAAATCCTTGCTGTTCCGATTGAAGAATTAAATCTAACAAATCGATCCGAAATTCCTGAAGTGGGACAATCCTTGAGGGATATGAACGGTAACCAGTACAAAGTAACATCTGTAAATGACACGCATATCACTCTTGATGCCAATCACGAGCTTGCAGGCAAGACCCTGACTTTTGATATAAAATTGATCTCAATAGAATAAATTTAAGTTATTGAAGATCAAATTGAGAATTATAGCATTTCTTTAAAATGTGTATCCTTTCAGTATCCTGAGATCTTGAACTGACGTGAATACTGAAAGGAAAAATGCACAGGAGAAAGGGATAATGGAAAATTCTCGTACTGTGAAAAAAGGAGATTACCTTCTAATTGATTACACCGGAAAATTTGAAGACGGCACGGTCTTTGATACCACCTTGAAGGAAAAAGCCCTCAATGAGGGGATATATGACGAAAAAAAAGAGTATAGGCCTTTATTTTTCAGAGCGGACGCATATCAGGTTATAAAAGGAATCGACAAGGGGGTACTTGGAATGAAGGAAGGTGAAGAAAAAACCCTCATAATCCCTCCTGAAGAAGCTTATGGAGAATATAAGAGTTACCTTGTCCAGAAGATCCCCCTTGCAAGACTTGAACTCCAGAACCCTCCTGAGCCAGGAGCAAAAATCGTAACACCCGCTGGGAGTGAGGTTAAAGTGCTTGGCTCAACGGAAACCTCTGCCACTCTGGACTTTAACCATAAACTTGCGGGCAAAACTCTGGTTCTTGAAATAAAACTGGTCTCGATTATAAACTGATTTCAGGTCCATAAATTGGGGAGGTAAAGTATGGAAAAAGAAGAAAAAGTCATGGTACTGTTGCTGTTTATGACATTGACTTCTCTTATGACAGCTTATCTCTGCTTTGGACCGGAACTTACAGCTTCTGGACAGGAGGCGGGGGAAGAAGCCAAGCCTTATACCCGGGAATCCGGTGAAGGGGAGAAGGTGTTCCTTGAAGCCCAAGTTTTGAGCAAAAGGTTAACCTATACAGGTGGACACTTGCTTTTACAGGTAGATTATAACTCCGAAGTCCTTAGTGTCTTTATTCCAAAGACTGCTGGCGCTGAATCCTTTAATAACTCAATCCAGAAAGGGGATATCATTAGTGTAACAGGTACTGTTTCGGAGTACGAAGGGAAAAGGGAAATCAAGGTAGAAAGAAAAGAAGATATTCTTCTGAGTGACCGTCAATGACCTTTATTTCCATTAATTTGATTGGTTGTCCTTAATTGAATAACCGTCATCGTTAACCCTTTTGTCATTACTTGATTTGTCGTCCATAATTGAATAACCATCATCAATAACCTCCTTATTGCGATTAATCTGATCGATCTTCATTAATTGAATAACCGTTGTCAATAACCTTTATAACGACAACAGAATCGTTAACAATATATTCATATAAGGACATCTGGGAAAAATATGAAAGCGTGTATTATGTGCGGAGGGGCAGGGACAAGGCTCAGGCCACTAACTTTCAAGCACCCTAAACCCAGCATACCGATTCTGAATAAGCCGTCAGTTCGACATTTGATAGAACATCTTTCAAGAGAAGGGTTCAATGAAATAGTCATGACCCTCGGATACATGGGAGAGCGTATAGAAGAGCAGCTCGGAGACGGGCACATGTTTGGGGTACATATCGACTATGTGTATGAGAAAGAAAAACTCGGGACCGCAGGCGGTGTTAAAAATGCTGAGAAATACTTGAAAGACGAGCCATTTATCGTCCTTGGTGGAGATCACGTCCTTAACCTCGATCTGAGGGAGATGTACCGCTTCCATGAAGCAAATGATGCTCCGGTAACCATAGGGCTCCTTTCGATTGACGATCCTCGAGAATTCGGAATTGCGGACATGGACATTAACAACCGGATCCACCGCTTCCTGGAAAAACCGAAATCAGGCCAGATATTCAGCAACCTCGCAAGTACAGGCATTTATATTTGCAGCCCTTCAATATTTGAATGGATCCCTCAAGGTAAAAAATACGATTTTGCAAAAGACCTTTTCCCCTTCATGCTTGCAGCCGACAAGAAAATCAATGGTGTACTTGTGCGGGGAAAATGGACTGATGTAGGAAGTTCGGCAGCTTACAGGCAGGCGCAGCGCTGGATGCTCGATTCTCTTCCTGGAACAACAATCGAAGGGAATTTCACAACTCGGAACGCAAGAATAAAAGGTCCCCTGTCCATAGGAAACAATGTATGCATAGGTTCGAACTCTTCCCTTGTAGGGCCAATAGTAATAGGGGAAAACACAACCATAGGCAATAACGTCCTTATCGGGCCTTACAGTGTGATAGGCTCAAACTGCAATATAGAGGACAATACAAAGATCCTTTCGTCCTATCTTTTTGATAATGTGTTCATAGGAAAAGAATCCAATATCTCAGGCGGAGTGGTAGCAGACGAAACTATAATCGGAGAACACTGCTTCCTTGAAAATGGAACCGTTATCGGGCATAAAGTACTGATAGGAAGTGATTCAACAATACATTCCGGAGTTAAAATCTGGCCCGAAGTCGTTATAGATAAAAATTCAAGCATAAAGGAAACCGTAATTAATTACGATTATGACGCTTCAAACGATGGCTCGTAAGAACGGTTGACACACAACTGTTGACCCGAAACCGTTGCGCCGGTTTATCACGCCTATAGGTTTTGGGGCTAAGGTACTCAAACTTAAATGTTTCTTAGGGTTTTCGCTCAAGCCTTTTTTGAAAAGGCTTGCACTTAAGCTTTTTTTTAAAAAAGGCTTGTGACTACGCCGTCGTGTTAGAAGATTCAGCCAAGTAAAGGTATGTTTATATTAGATCCTTACAAAATCTTTTTCCATGCCATCCAGAGAATTTGTCCTGGAACTCCTGAGAAAAAGCGTTCATCTGGTTTCAATCCTGATAGTGCTTATTTACGAGTTTTACGGAAAAGAAGCCATTCTCTGGGCGCTCATGCTGTTTCTTGTAACTGTTCTCGTGCTTGACTACTTCCGGATAGAGCATGGAATTCGAATACCTTTTTTCCATATTATGTACAGAAAAAGTGAATCTGACCGTTTCGGAGGGCATATCTTTTTTGCACTCGGAGCAATTTCAGTAATATCTCTGTGCAGTAGGGAAATTGCTTATTCTGCAATCCTTATGGCAACTTTCGGAGATCTGACTGCAGCCCTTATCGGAAAATTCTACGGAAAGAGGAGAGTTTTTCAAAAAATCTTTAAAAATGATAAATCAATTGAAGGCTCAGTTTCAGAATTTCTTATTGATTTCTTTATAGGGCTGCTTATTCTCGGAAATCCCATTGTTTCCCTTGTCATGGCTTTTCTTGCAACCCTTACGGAAACTGCAGTCAATAAAATCGATGATAACCTTATAGTGCCGGTTTTTGCCGGTTTTTTCGGGCAGATAACTCTGAATCTTCTGTCGTATTTATGACAATCTTGAGGATTTCTCAAAGGGTACGCCGACATTTAATGGATTTTTTAAGAAACCTCTTAATTAAAAAATTCTTGAAAAACTCCTTAATTAAAGGATCCTTAAAAACCTCTTAATTAAAAAATTCTTGAAAAACTCCTTAATTAAAGGATCCTTGAAGAAACCCCTTATTTTAAAGGTTTTTCGAAGTTTGTTCTTTGAGATACTTTCAAAAAGTGAAAAGAGCTCTAGGCGAGCTCTTATTTTCCAGCTGCAATCTCAACCTGTGCATTCTTGAGCTTTCTCATTTCCCTTATGCGTCTGGCAAGGATTTCACCTAGATAAAGCACAAGCGCAGTAAGGAGCACATACATTTTCAGGCTTACCTGCTCGTCAGATTGTCTCACTGAATTCTGCCGTGCATCTTTCAAGAGAAGGGCTCTTGCATCCTTCTCACTGTAAATTTTTCCTCCTGTTTCAAGAACAAGAGACTCTATGTCTTCATTGAGCCCTACATCCCGATATTCAAGCTGGTAATTTACCGCAAGCGGATAGCCTGATATATCATGGATTCCGGTGGTTTCGGGGTTTACGCTTGTTTCGTAGGTGTTCCTTCCGGTTAAAGCAAGGTCGAGAGAGCTTCCATCCAGCTTTAGCTGCGGGATTCCTTCATCGTACATCGTAAGCGTCAGATTGGAGGGAGTTCCTAGCCAGGTATCCGGACTGTCGACAACAGCTCCTTCTTCAGCTCTCGGGTTTGCTATTGCCCAGTTTATAGTGCCCGAAATGAACTTTGCATTTGAACCGTTATAAAGAGTAGTCGCCCAGCGAGAACCTTCTCCTTCGCCGTTATCCGTAGTAAAGGCTGCAACTCTACCAAGCCCGAAACGCCATGTAGTAAGTACAGGCTTTCCGGTAGAAGTAATTACCAGGCGTTCAGCTCCAGCTTTTGGGGTAACGTCATTATATCCCGTAATACTGGCATTTGTGAGATTCACGTTTTTAGTGATAAAGTGATCAGGGGAATATGCAAGCAGAGGGTAAGCGTCAAGGTTTTCTTCTTTTTCTTCTTTTTTCTCCTCAGAAGACTCTTTCGACGGCTCAAAACCTATGTTTGCCCTTTCACCCATATCAATATGGAAATAGTTCTTTTCAAGCCCGAGTTCCTTCATGAAGTTCTCAGCGTAATACTGTCTTTTTTCATTTATCTGGGAAGGGGCTACTGAGCGGATTTGGATAAAATACAGGTTCACACCGAGTTTCTGAAGTTCTTTTGCAGCCTGACGGCTTGGACCATAGGATTCCTTGATTGCTCCGTCTGAAATAATAATAGCATCAAGTTCGCCGTCCTTGCCGGTAAGCATTTGTTTTGTGATATTGAGTCCCTCATTTAAGGAAGTCTTGCTCTGGTCATCGGGAGTAAGTCGCTCAATTTTGTCTTTCAGAATTGCCTGGTTCTGAGCAAGTCCCAGAAATACAAACCCTCCTGAAACATCATATGCTTTGCTTCCGAATGCGATAACTCCTGCATTAGCGTCTTTGAGGTTTTCATTCTGGATAATATAGATAGCATTTCCCAGAATATCTCCCTGGGACTTGTGAGCAGCAGTACTCGGAGAGACATCCAGGAGCAGGACCAGATTTCTTCCTCCTTTATAGTCGGAAGGCTTTGAAAGAACAGGCAGGATTTCTTCAAGTGAGGAGTTAAGGTAGTTCCCGTAGTTGTAAGCCTGTTCTCCTCCCACGACAACCAGTCCGCCTCCGTTGCTGACATAATTTGTAATTTCTTTCATCTGGGCTTCGGAAAAAGAACTGATGGGCTGGTTGTCAAGCACCAGAGCTTTGCTGCCTTTAAGAGCTGCAGCTCCGGGATAAGTGCTGACTACCGAGACATTGTAAAGGTTGCTCAAAACCTTGCCGAGGGGAGAATCGGGTTCGCCTGTAACCAGGATAAGCTTTGATTTCGGAATAACATACACGGACTTGAAAAACTGATTGTTAACCGTGTTTTTGTCCTCTCCGTGAGGAGTAATTTTTACACTGAGGTTATGGGCACCAAGGGTGTTAAAAGCCTGATTAATCTTTATGGGGTCCTCACTGTTATTCCTGCCCTGCAGAGTAAAGTCTCTGCTCTGCGAAAGCTTTCCATCCACAGATACCTCAAGAAGATAGTTGACACTCTGGTTTGAAGCCTGTCGGACAACTATATCGAATTCGTTCTGGTTATCCACGACAACCGTCTTATCCCCTTGCATTTCGACACTGAGGTCATTTGTCTGGAGTTCGGGTTGGACAAGATAAACAGGTGTGCTGGTTTCTTTTGCAAACACCAGAGCTTCAGGGAGGGCCTTGCCTGCATTATTGTTCCCGTCACTGACCAGCACTATTTGATTCCCGCTTCCTGCATATTGCGTAATAGTATCTCCAAGCGAGGTTTTATCCCCGGTTAGCTGGACTAAAGTTGTCGGAGTATTGGCTACCAGGGCTTTGTACAGTTCAGTGCCTGCTTCTTCAGGAAAGAGATTCATACTTGAGGTCTTGTCCTGAACCATCACAAGAGAAGGATCTTTTTCATTAGTTGTCTGTGTAACCGTAGTAAAAGGAGATGCCAGGGCAAGCACAAGCAGAAACGCGACAAGCATTCTCCATTCTACAAGCTTCGTTTTTGTCTTCCGCAGGAGGTAGAATCCCGCAATAAGCACGGGGATTATCAGGAAGAACATTTCGGGATGTTCAAGAGAGAGATTCATAATTCACCCCGCTGACGTACAATAAGAATTTCAAGCAGTATGAACAGGAACATAAATCCTATCAGATAATCGGTAATATCATTTTTGGCAGTATAGGAATCTTCCTTCACAATTTTAGGCCCATCTTCCGCAACAGCCCGCTTGATCAGTTCCGAAGCATCGACTGTAGTGTTGGACTCCCTGTCATTGTATAGATTCACTGCAATTTTTTTCCCTGAAAGTTCGTAAATCCCTGCCTCGTCAAAGAGGACACGGTTTGATGTGAAAGTCTTTGAAGGCGTACGGATTTCCTCGGTCTTTGAGAGGGAGTTCAATGTGCCTGTATTCAGATTATATTCGGAAATATCCCCAGTTCCTCCAAGCCATTGGACAAGTTTTATCCAGAAGACAGGATACTCGGGCAGATTGTGGAAATTGTTCCAGGAATCTTCTCCTAGCTCGTCACTTAGTCCCATATAGAAAACTGTTCCTTTGCCTACCTGCCAGTAACTCAGTAAAGGAACGCCATTATCAAGTGTTACGAGGGTTGTTGAACCGGTCCTCTCAGTCGCATTCAGGTATTTGCGGACCGAAATTTCATCACTCCTTATGTCCGTCGTAATACTGCTCTTCAGGACTTCCTTAATCCCAAGTCCGTTTTCGTCATTATCAAGCTTCAGGGGTTTCACAGGTAGGATCTTGAGAAGGTCAACATCGGTTTTCTCGGGAACAAGGGCTCCACTTACAATAAAAACCGCATTGCCTCCATTTCGGACATAACTTTCGATTCTTTCGACTGAACTGTTGCCGATTGGGGTTTTCTTCTGGGCAAGTACGACAAGGGTATAGTTGTCAAGCATGTCAGGTACGGATTTTGAGACTGTCAGGTTGCTGTTAGGGAGCAAGGAAAGTGCAGTTTTCGAAGGCAGTTTTCCGTTATCAGTAACATAGAGTATGCGCTGATTTGAAGTCTCAGGAATGGAAATATACGCTTTATTGTCAACAGGCAGGCTATCTTTAACATCGAGCTGGACTGTTGTAACGCCTGGCCCAAGATTTTCTAGAGTAAACTGTTTTGTCCCACCTGCAGGGACATCAAGAGAGAAGGACGTTGAGGAATTTCCTGAAGTCCCTCTGCCTGTTTCGATTTTAACGCTCTCGCTATGGTCTTTGTAGTTCTTGATTACACCTGTATAGCCATATTTTCCGTCCGTAGCCTCGATCCAACCGTTAATGATTCCGATATTATCGGCAGGACCTCCCACTTTTACGAAATTGACTGAAATCCCGTAAGACTCAGCCAGGTTCTTGGAAGCAACCGGATCATCACCTTTGTAGTTAGTGAAGTCCGAAATAACGATAATCCTTCCTCCTTCTGTGGAAAGAGACCGCATACCTGTAGTAATTGCTGCAGACAGGTCAGCAGTACCTGCCCCTGGTTTAACCTTACTGAGAATATCCTTTGCAGAGGATGCATCTCCTCCTTCAAGAGCAAGAAGAGGCGTATCCGATGCCAGGATTATGCTATTTTTCTTGCTCACATAGCCATCAGCAATCTTAACAGCATCATCAAAGCGAGAATCAACCTGCATACTTGCAGAGGTATCAAGGACAAGCACTGTATGCTCTCCACTCAGTGGTTCCTGTGAAGTATAGTAATAGCCTGCTGCACCAATGGAAAGAAGGATCAGCATCAGGAGCTGGATCAGGAAGAGCGGGTCTCGCACAATTTTGGTTAGTGAAGCATAAACACGTTTCCTTTCCCTTTCAAGTTTAAGGACAAACATGAGTGAGGGAATTGCAAGTACCGTCGGCCTGGGACGGAGCATGTAAATAATAATAAGTGGTATTACACTCAGGAGAGCGGCAAGAGCAAGGGGATTTTCAAAAGGCATTTTTAGCGTCTCCTTCTCCTGATGGTATAGTAGAAAGCATCGAAGATAGGGGTGTCGGTTGTAAAAGTATAGAATTCAGCTCCTACCTTCATACAAGTTTTTTTAATCCTTGCGCTGTGATCATCAAGTTTTTTAATATATCGTTCTTTAAACTTTTCACTAACATAAGTCCTGATTTCCTCTCCGGTTTCAAGGTCTATAAGTTTGCTGTTGCCCTGGAGAGGGAGCACTTTTTCCGTGCGGTCCAGTACCTGGATCAAAATCAGGTCGTGGTCAGATAACCTGGAAACTGCAGTTTCTATTGCCTCGGGTTCCTGAAGAAAGTCCGAAATAAGGATTACAAGAGACCTGGACTTGATTTCCCGACTATATTTTATGACAGCTTCTCCGATAGAAGTGCTTCCGGATAGTTCTAACTCTGTCAGCCTGTCGATTGCTCGCAAAAGGTTTTTTCGCCCACGACTAGGTTTGCTTATATCGATTTCCTGTGTAAAGGTTGAGATTGCAAATCTATCGTTATATTTTGTTACCATGTAGGCATAGCCTGCAGCGAGCATGGCAGCGTATTCAAATTTCGAAGTCCCTTTTTCAGGGTAATCCATACTTTTGCTGGCGTCCAGAAGAATATGGGTGGTAAGGGTTTTCTCTTCCTCAAACTGCCGTACATACAGTTTTTCAGTCCTCGCATAGGCTTTCCAGTCGATATCTTTCAGACTGTCGTTAAGATCATATTCTCTGAACCCAATGGTATCTATTCCGTGCCCACTTCGGGTTGAAGGTCGGTTTCCGGCGTAAACGGTAGACACCCTTTTTCGGACAGAGAAAGTAAAGCGGTCAAGCTGTCTGAAAAAATCCGTTTCAATATTTTGTTTTGTGCGAGTCATTCTGGATCGTCAATAAAAGCCCGGTTTATTCCGGGTCCGGGAAACCCTTCAGGGTTATTTTAGCTTATTCTACAGTTCCTTTCCTGGCCTGGCAATCCAAGGCTCAGGTTTTATTTGAGCTTGCGGATAATTTCCTCAATAGCCTGGTCAGGGGTCATCCCGCTTCTTTCGGCTTCGAAGGTAAGGATAAGCCTGTGGCGGAGAACCGGATATGCCATATAATCGATATCATCTTTGCTTACAAAGTTCCTGCCTTCTATGAGGGCTTTGGCTTTTGCAGCAAGGATAAGTCCGATCGATGCCCGTGGAGAAGCCCCGTACTCGATATGCTCTTTGTCTTTTCTTGTCATACCCACAATGGAAAGGACGCGCTGCTTGAGTTCCTCGGAGATCGGGACCTGCCTGGTGAGTTTCTGCAAATCGAGTAGTGTAGACTTGTCAAGACCCCTGGAAATATTCGGGACTTCGGATTTCGTATAGCGGTTTATTATCTCCATTTCTTCTTCATAGGAAGGATAATCTACAAGGACTTTTAAGAGAAAACGGTCAAGCTGGGCTTCAGGCAGGGGATACGTTCCTTCCATTTCTATGGGGTTCTGGGTGGCAAGAATGAAAAAGGGACGATCCAGCATGAAGGTATCGTTTCCGACTGTTACCTGTTTTTCCTGCATAGCTTCAAGCAGGGCCGATTGAGTCTTTGGAGATGCCCTATTAATTTCATCCGCAAGAATAACATTTGCAAAAACCGGCCCTGGCTGGAATCTGAATTCTTTTTTGTTGTCTTTTTCTTCAATAACGTTTGTCCCTGTAATGTCAGAGGGCATGAGGTCAGGAGTACACTGGATCCTGCTGAATTTAAGGTTCATTGCCTTTGACACTGTGGAGATCATAAGCGTTTTTCCAAGTCCCGGGTTGCTCTCAACGAGAGCATGACCTTCACAGAGTATTGCAATCACAATTTGCTCTACTACTTTATTCTGACCCACCACAACATTTCCAATGTCTTCAAAAAAGTTTTTGAAAATCCGGCCTGCGTTCTGGTAAGTTGTAGCAGCCTGACCAGAATCGATATTAGTCTCATTCATATCCGCTTCACCCTTTAAGTTTCTGTTTTTAGAGGCTCGAAAAGCCTGATTTTTCTGGATGTTACCTGCTCCTGCAGAGTATATTTCCAGAGCAGTGTATCTCAAGTATATTGTTTGTTATTCAAAAACTACTGTTAGACAACATTCGATTAACCTGAGTTCAAATAAATTCACTTTTTATAAATTTTTTCTAATTATTCTTCTGCAAGTCCCTCAAAGTAACTCTGGATAACGTTCCTGTATCCTTCCGGTAAATTATCGTAATAAGCCTGGGAAGCTGCCGCTTCGGGGTTTACCAGGCCTGATTGGGTAAATGACTCGTTCGTCTGCTCTCCTGTTTCCTGGCTTGTAAAGCCCTGACCTGTACCTGGAGGAATCTTCAGGTCAACCTCTTTGCCTTCCACCACAACAACGGCCGGCTTCCCAAAAATTTCTTCCTGGCTGGTGTTATTCGAGGTTCCTCCATTTTCATCCACAGGATAAAGTTCAGAGTTCGAATTAGAAACTAAGGGAAGCTTATCGATTACTCCGTTAAGGTCAGTGGGGCTGAAAGTCGTCTGGTATCCGGTTCCGGCAACATATGCGAGAACGGAAACTGCAAAAACTATTACACACAGGTCTTTTGCAAGTTTTCTCCTGTCAAGAAAGGACGAGGACTGTACGGATTTTGAATCAATTATAACGCCGCCTATCAGGTCCCGGGCAATAATATTGTCCGTACTGCGGTTATCATAGGCAGTCCTTAACCTCTCCTTGAGTATGGGGTGCGTCTCTTCTATAAGGGCAATCGCATCTTTCTTTTCAGCTCTGTAATGCCTGATAGCTGTAAAGATAAGGGAGAGGACAAAAGCCAGAAAAATAAGTCCCAGAGTTTCAAAAACAACCCCAAAGCCCAGAATGTTGTATCTTGCACCGGTATAAGGCTCAAAAGTGCTAAACATCAAAAATAAATCTCGCATATTGAACAGCACGAACAGGATATAGAGAACAAGATAAGTTGCAAGCAGGTCTGCAAAGGCATAGAGTCCTCTATACTTTTTTAGAGCCAATTCGTGTTTGTTTACTATTTCTTCAATACTCAGAGCCATCTCGCTCCCTTTTGCAGCCTGATAAGAGGCTGTGATCGTAAGTAGTATGAGAAAGAATCTGTATGAAACATACAAATATACTGTCTGAAGATATTCTAGGAAGAGAATAGAGAAAGATAGTATATAAAAGTACACGTTCCTGAATATGCATTTTTTTGGATTTGTACAAAAATCCAATTTTTGTTAAGCTTTGTTTTTAAATTCACGATTTTATATATATTTTAACTCCTTCACATCCTTTTGCCAAAACTTGCAGAATCCGACTGGGTCTTTACTCGTTTTTAATGTTAAGTAATATGATAACTGAGAATAGATAGTCCTGGTATTTCACAGGAGCTACTTAAAGTTAAAAGAAACAAGCACGATCCTTAACGGATGATTACATTCTTAAAGTTGGATAATTTCAGTGTTTTAGAAAGGTAGTTGTTATGCTTTAAAAGCGGGATAAGAACCCAGTATTTTAAGAGTATCGGTTTTAGTTTTTATGTCTTTTAAGGTCTCTTTTATAATCGCATCACTTATGTGCCCTTCAAAATCTATATAGAAGTGATAATCTCCAAGTTCTTTTTTAGAAGGTCTTGACTCGATTCTTGTCAGGTTAATCTTATTTTTTGCAAAAGCCCCGAGTATTTCGTATAATGCTCCTGGTCTGTCTTTTTCCAGATATACTATTATGGAGGTCTTGAAGGCTGAGTGGCTGGAATTTTCAGGCCTATTCGGTTTATCTTCTGTGTCACATAAAACCTGCTCAAAAACCTGCTCAGCAGTATTTTCTCCTGCTGCTCGTAAAGCAATGAAGCGAGTGTAGTTCTGTTTTCTATCCTGTATATTTGGAAGGAGAACCTTTAGCCTGTAGCACTCTGCAGCCTCAGGAGAAGCTATTGCTGCCATCTCTTCAAATTCTCCTGCGAGCCTTGCTGCATGGGAAGTGCTGCCCGTACTCCTTAATTCAGCTTCAGGGAAATATTTTTTTAGAAAATGCCTGCACTGGGCAAGTCCCTGAGGATGAGAAAGAATGACCTTAATCTTTTCAGGTCCGCCTTTCGAGAGCAGGCAATGCTCAATTTTTACAACAATCTCTCCAACTATCTCAACCCCATTCTCATGAAGTAAGTCAAGAGTAACACCTACCGAACCTTCGATAGAGTTTTCTATCGGAACTATCGAGAGATCGGATTTTTTCTGTATTACAGCCAGAAATGCGTCCTCTATATCTGCAAAGTACTGAATTTCTACACTATCCAGCCTATGTCTCAGAATCCAGATTTGTACAGCTTTCTCCGAGTACGAACCTTCGGGCCCCAATGCACCGATAATCATCTTAGGGGTTAATTGCGGCAATGGTAATAATTTTTTTGCCTCCTGAGTTCCAGTTTAGGAAGGACGGTGTTTTTTCACTTCGCTCAAGAAGGCTGAACTACCCGAGCTTCTTCCAGGGAGAATATAGCGGAACAGGCTAAGCAAATTTATTGTTATGTACTAAAAATTGAATTATATTAAGAAAACTATAAATGTAAATATAGATTAATCCTCTAACTGAGAGCTTGAAGTGATATTTTCATCGTTCCTTAGTTATTGATCACCTAATAAGTTCTGAATTTGTGTATGCTGCTGAAGCTTATCCAAAGAATAATCTTACAAGCTGTCTCAAAGCTCGAATGATTTTATTTGACGAATGATTTGTCCGTAAAGTAATACTTCAAGCTAAAAATGAAAAAGATCATTGGATTATGGAATTGTGTCAATTATGGTTTCTAATACTTTAAATAAAGTTGATTGCTTATTGGCGGCACTTGGAGTAGTTTTCGGTATCGTGATTATTTCATTATACGCAGTGTCACCTACAATTCATATCTTTTCTATAGGTATGGCACTTACTTTAAGTTGCTATTTGTACCTTGTTCTTACTCACGTACAATTTCCTATTTACCCACAACAAAATCTATCTAGAAAATGGAAAACAGTTTTGGATATCAGTTTTTTATTATTATTTTCTCTATCATTGATTATACTACATTACTCAGAATATCGGCCTTTCAGTTATTTTTTTATATATTCCTTATGTGTAGGTTCTGTTGCAGTATCTATATTTTTCAGTACTCATAAGCTTGATTACCTAACTCAGTATTCAAAAATAATTTTTCTTTCTTTCAATATCGATTATTCGATTTTTAACTTAGCCGGATTTATCCCTGGTGCCGATCCCTGGAAACAGGCTAAGATGAATTATCTGCTTTCTCAAACAGGAAATATTGGAGTGTTATTTGATAAAGAAATGTATTTTCCTGTAATGCATATCCAAACTGCAATTATGAACATTATTTCGAATGTCTCATTAAAGGATGCCAGTAATTTTGCGATAATTATCCCCTTCGTTCTTGCATCCAGTTTTGTATATTTAACATCAAAACACTTTTTCGGAGAAAAAATAGGGTTATTTACCATGTTGCTGGTTAGTATTAGCGATTTCAATATATACTGGGGCTCTGCTCCTCAAACAACTTCTTATGGAATTATTTTATATTATTTACTTGTCTATATTATTATTAAAGCGTATTTCCCGAAACCCAATCCAAAGTTCGTATCACTCTCGATATTTTTGATTTTTATTTTGACAATCACTCAAGCAGTTTCATCTTTTATATTTGTAACTACAATATTAAGCCTTTTTTTCGGATCTGTTTTTTACAGTTTAATATATGAGAAGAATACAATATCGATGTTTAGAAATATTTCTCTTGTTTCTGTAATAGCATTACTTCAGTGGTGGTTCATCGTTGTTTCTTCTAAGGGGAAAGAATCTTTATTTAATGTAGTAGTTTCTACATTTTATAATCATGTCACAGGGCCTGTAGATTTATATAGGCCTGAAACAATTTCAACAATATCTGCTATGTTACCCCCGTTTCTTGAAAGATTTGCAAATACCTTTGGTTTATTTCTATTTTTGTTTTTTGGAATTATTGGGTCTCTTTTTTGTTTATCGTCTAAGTATAGAAGTAAGACTAATTTTATGTTTGTTTTTTCACTAACAATTCTCCTTGGCATAACATTTTGTTTCCCTTTCTTTGGACTGAGGGATATTTTGCCAACCAGGTGGTTTTCTTTTGAGTATTTTTTTCTAAGTATTCTGGCCAGTTTCTCTATATTTAAACTTGCTGCATACTTTAAAAGCGGAAGATCCAGACTTATTTTTATTTCCATTGTTTTTATTGTCTTCTCCTTTTTTATGTCGGCAAGTACAGTTTCAAATTTAGATAGTCCTTTGTGGCTCAAAAACAATACTGTATCTACAACATTTACTTTAGAGGAAGTAAGTGGTGCAAAAACATTGTCTAAACTTGGAACAAATTTTATCGCTGATCCCAGTTTTGGAAATCTTGTAGTTAATTTATATTCGAAACAATATCCAACTATATTTAGTAAAGGTATGTGTTTCGATCATGGTAATATTTTTTTATGGAGATCTTTCCTGGAAAAAAGGCCTATAGAATACACTATACCATTAGTGGGACATGAATCAATACCCTCCCATCTCGTACTTGGACAAATTTTCCACTCCAGATTAAGTCAATATGATAAAATATATGACAACAAAGACTTGAGTGCTTATTATATTTCTTAAGCACTTTATTTCTCTGGGCACGTAGCCTGCGTGTCATAACCACTTTTCAAAAACTGCTTGC
>DUGT01000041.1:35097-38458 GCA_013331275.1 Methanosarcina sp.
CCGCAACCCTTTTAAAAAAAGGCTTGACCGAAAAACACTGTTAAAAAAACACTGTTAAAGATACATATCCAGCGCAACGATTGTGATTAAGAGATATAAATTCTAACGAAGATGTTTAGTTAAGCCAATCTGACTTGTTTTAGGTAAGTAAATTGTATTTCAACAAGCTTAGAGGCTGTCTTATGATACATATTTTCATATTTTCATTTTTCCGTTTTTCCACAGTTATAGGTTCTGGATTGGGTTTTCTACAGATCTCGGCATTGTAAAGTCTGCGTTTGGCAATTCGTTGCTTTTTCTGAATCAATAACTGCGTTTTACGGTGTAGGTAACTTTCTTTGAACCGTCTGCTGGTATGGTTATATCCCATTCAGCGGTATAGGCATCTTTTTTCTCGTAAGGGTCAGAGGTGGTTGTGATTTCCCAGTCACCGTAGAAGTGTTCTACGATTTTTACTTTCTGGGACTCGGATTTGTGATTCTTGATTTCGGTTTCATAACTTTCTCTCCAAACATTCAAGCTGATCTTACTGTAATTGGTCTGGGTCCTTTTGCCTGTTACATCAAAAGCGTTTCCAACAACAACTTTTATCTCTTCGTTTTTTGGGGTGTGCTTTATGCTGTCTTCCCCCAGGAATTGAAGCTGACCTTCGGAGTCAGTTTTGTATACCCTTAGAACTCCGGCAGGAAGAGGCATTCCAAGGCCTTTTTCTTTTGAATTGTTGAAACTCAGGGCGACCTGCACATCGCTATTTTTTGAAATGTCAAAAATAAGCTCTTTTTCTACAGGCACGGAATTGACAGAGAGCAGGGAAAGTTGTTTTACCTGATTATTCCTGAGGGTAGCCGGTCTTTGAAGTGTATACAGGTGATACTCAAAAAGGGATTCCTCAACAACACTTTCCATAGCTTCATCATATGCAACTCCTTCTTCTACAGCTGGCTCTCTCGCAGTCATTCCCTTCGGTACAGCTACACGATGAACATCCCCTGCAACCAGTTTCAATTTGGCATTCTCATAGGTTGTTCCTGCTTTATTATTAACAGTAACCCAACCCTGGACATCGGCTTTCTTATCATCCGCAGAGGTCTTTACGATGTAGTTTGCTTTCCAGCTCATCCCGTCTGTAAGATATGAAGTGAGGACATCCCTCTTGCCTGCAGCGGGTGAGTAGACTTGCCATATAAGGGTAGGTTTTGTGAGCAGTCCGGCAGAGTCCGGAAATTCCACTTTCGAGATCTCGGAAAGAGTTACAACTTTTCCGTCACTTAACTTGAGTACCAGACCTTTGTACTCGTTATAATTCATGAGAACCCCTGTGTATGTGCCTCCTTCTTTTTCGGTTACAGTAATTTCTTTGTCCAGAAATTTCTCCAGGAGCTCCTGGCTGCTCACGAGATCATACTCATAGTTCTGCTCCAGTACGACAGTATTCTTATTTTTCGTATCCTCAAACATTACTGATGTCGGGTCAATAAGAGCAGCAACATCCTTATATTCAACTTTATTCACTCCTGAATCAAGTTCGAGTTCCCTTTTTTCTTTTACAAGAGCAAGGTTATTATTATAAACAGTAACTTCGGTACCCGAATCAATTGCCTGAGCACCTGCAGTGAGAATATCCAGAGGATTTGAAGTTTGTACTCTGGTAACTAGGCTCGAACTGGATTCTATTCCGTTAATTGTAGTTTCAGACCTATCTGCTTGAGCTGCTTGAGCTATGCTTACTGTATAATCAGGGTGGAAGGTAAAGTCAGGACACAGGAAAGCTGCAGATGCAGTTAAAATCAAGCTCGATGCCATAATAAGCCAGATATAACTTCTATTAATTTTCATAAAAGATGTGTAGGTAACTTTCTTATTTATATTTAGCTTTAACTGCAGTTTTGTTTGAAGGTATCTCTTCGTTTTTCTACATAGTTTTGCAGGACTTTAGATGTGGATTTAAAACTCTAAATAACTTCTTGTCATTCTCACCTATACGATTTTACCTATCCGATTTAGCGGTTTTCAAAAGCTATAGACTGTAAATACTTTACCTTTTATTTTTAGAATAAAAGGGTAAAAGACAGTTATAAATAATATACAGAAGTACATAGTTAATATTATTACAAAGTTGATTTCGTTGTATCTGAAATGATCTGAAAAACACATACCTAATAGGAAAATAAGCTAGAAAAGAAATCGGAGAAGAAACAAGCTCAAAAACAAATCATATGACCGTAAATCGGGAAACCCGTAAAATCGGGAAAAGAATTAAGGGTCCTTTCTTATGAATCTCATCAAAGCTTTCAGGAATAAAAGCTGGATTAAACTATCAGGCCTTGTTTCAGGCTTCGCTCTGATTTTTTTATTTGCCTGGATAATCCTCCCTGCTTCAGCCGCAGGAATAGAAGCAAACAGGGAGATTTCTGCCGGAACGGTTAATCCAGGAGAAAGTTTTGTAATAACTGTACATATAATTACAGATCAGGATATTGAATCCCTGACGCTCGATGAAAATCTCCCTGAAGGGTGGCAGGTGAGTGAGTGGGAAAATAATGGGGCTGTATTCCAGGAAACCAGCACATTCAAAGCATCCACTCTGGAATGGATCTGGGTTGAGAACCTTTCAGCAGGGGAAGAAAGGAAAGTTGTGTATAATGTGACTGTGCCTTCAAGCTACGAGCCTGGAAACTTTACACTTTCGGGCAGGATTTCTGCTTATTCTGTTTCTGCTGTCCCTGTAGAAGGATTTTCAGAAGTAACGGTTACTTCTTCACCTCCTGAAGCCAACTTTTCCGCAGTTCCTCTTCTTGGTCCTGCACCTCTGATTGTCCAGTTCACGGATTTATCTACCTTCAACCCTGATTCCTGGAAGTGGGACTTTGACGGAAACGGGAACATTGACTCAAACGAAAGGAATCCGGTTTACACGTATGAGAGTCCTGGAACCTACACTGTAATATTAAAAGCAACTAATAATAAGTATAGAAATATTACCCAAACAAAAGCAGGATATATAACCGTCACCGAGGGAACTTCCAGTTATGAAAGTAGCGGAGGAAGTGGAGGAAATGGAGGGGGTGGAGGAAGTGGAGGAGGCGGAGGAGGTTCTGTCTCTCCTGAATCAACCAGTAATGTCGAACTAAAGGAAATTTCGAGTGAACAGGTTTTCAAAGAGGTTCACACATGTTTCACTTTTAAAGGCGAAACAAACGAAATAGTCTCTGTGGAGTTTGATCCGAAAAAGAATTTTGGAAAAATAACTGCTATTGTAGAAATGCTAAAAAATACATCGTCAATTGTTAAGGAACCTGCACCCGGAACTGTCTACAGGAATATAAATATCTGGGTTGGAAATAGTGGCTTTTCAAGCCAG
>DUGT01000041.1:38622-53092 GCA_013331275.1 Methanosarcina sp.
TGAACAGGGAGTTAGTAAAGATACTGTAACCCTGTACCGTTATAGTGAGGGAGTCTGGAACCTGCTACCTACAACCCTAAGTAGAGAAGATAAAGTTTACTTCTATTTTACCGCAGAAACATCTGGCTTTTCTCCCTTTGCAATCTCGGGCAGCGAAAAGAGAATTCAATCGGTTGAAACTCCTTCATCCAAAATCGGAAAAAATCAGACCCTGAACGAAGAGAAAACATCTGAAACGGACAAACAGGAAGTTCCTGCTTCAAATATTATAAAAGAAGAGACAAAGAGCTCTCCAGGGTTTAAATTTGACTTTGTGGTAGTTGAATTACTGGTTTTGTATGGTCTATTAAATAGAAAGAAATAATCAGGGGATAAAAAGACAAATCCGAGGATAAAAAGATAAAATCTGAGGATAAAAAGATAAAATTCGAGAACAAAAGGATAAAATTCTGGGATAAAAAAGATAAAATTCGGGAATAAAAAAGATGGAATTCGGGAATAAAAAAATAATTAGAACAAAAGTTGGAGTGTAGAAACTTTTCTGTTGAAAATTTTCTTATAGAGACTTTATTCCCATTTATGTTCCCTCTTTAACTTTTTACTTCAGTGCGAATGCTGAAGTAAAAATTTACATTCTTTGAGTATCTTACATTCCTTAAGTTTACGTTTTTGCTTTTTTAGCTGTATCCACACTGTTTTAACGATTCCACATCGTTTTAACGGCATTCAATTGTTTTGCCGATATCCAATCGTTTTACCGGTATCCGCATTTCTCAAGCCAGGTAAGAGACCTTATCCATTCTCCTTTTGGCTCCCTTGAAGTGCCCACAACAAGCCGCTTGATATCTCCTACTTCTTCGACGATGCCTTGAGCTTCAATCAGTTCTCCGGGGAGCGCCTGACCTGCATAGGTATGGGTATATGAGAGCACGTGGTCTATTTCATCGTGTTCGACCTTATAATACGCAGGGCTGTCAAAAGCAAAGTCAGCATTTGTAACTTTGGCTTCGATTTTCATTTTGACAGTATCCTTCCCACGCAGGAGAGGCTCTTTAATCTGGTCCCATTCCCTTACGAAAAGGAGATCAAAGTAAGTCCCTTCGACCATGCCTCTGTTACCTTTTCTTGATTCGTGCAGCATGAACTCGTCAAACGAGATCTCAGGAATTCTCTTTGTGTAGATTCTCTGCCACATTTCCTCATCGATTTCTTCAATAGGCCCCTCCTGCTGTTTTGCAGCGGTTATTGCATCCCTTGCTCTGAACCATACAGGGCCGTAAACAACAAAGTCAATATCCGAGTTCTCGTTCTGGAGTCCCGCAAGCATCGAGCCCGTAATTCCCATGCTTGTCCTGGGAATACCTGCAAGGTCAAGGGCCTTTACGATTGCCCTTACGCGGCTGTCAGAGTTTACAAGCCTGGGAATCGCATCCGGTGGGCGAAGCACCTGCTTTACCTCGGATTCAGGCACCACATGAACATCCTGCACCCATTCAGGCTTATGTTCTCTCATGAATTCAAAAGCCGGACCGAAGTCATATTTTTTGTATCTTATTCCGTTTAACTCCCTTTCCCCGTTCTCATCGGGTACGTAGCGGAGTGTGGCGCGGATTCCATCCCTACGGAAATAGTCTGAAACTGCAAAAAGCCAGTTGTCTTTCGTGACAAGAAAATCCCTCAGGCGTGTTTTTAGCATTTATACCATCCTTGAACTGTGAAAAGTACTTGGATTCAAAGAAATTCTAGCCGTTGATCTTTATAAGAATTTGTAATAGATGACAGGAAATGTATTGTACCGTTCCTGTATATATCTATCCGATATTTTACTTATTACGGCATTGGTTTACGGAATTTGCATTTAATCTATTAATTTAATCCGGTGGCTAGGATGGCTTTTTCGGTCTCTCCACCTCATGCTCCAATACAGCTGGAGGCTACTAGGCAGAGATTATGCAATTTCACAAGTGTTAAAGCAAGATATTCAAAGAGATAATAAAGAATGCAAGTAGATTCTCCAGAAACCGATATCCTTCTCGAGAGATCTATTGGGCCCCTGATTATTATAGCCACCAAACTCTCTTGTGGCATGGTTGAGATCAATTTGCATAAACTGGAAGTTTTTAAGTCTTTTGAATATTATCCCGCTTACTCTCCAGCTTTCGATCATAATCAATTAATGTTCACACAGTATCCATTTCAATTAATATTCACACAGTACTCATTTTAATTAATATTCACACAGTACCCATTTTTCTGTCTAATAAATGATGTGAATGAAGACACTCAAACGTTTGCTATCAGTTTATGCAAATAAGGTGTTGATGGATCTGTAAAGATCTTGTCCGCCGTGCCTTCTTCGATAATCCTCCCCTCTTTCATTACCATTACCCGGTCGCACATTGCTCGTACGACCTCAAGGTCGTGGGAGATGAACAGCATACCCATGCGGTCCTCTCTGGCTTTTTTCTTTAAAAGCTGCAGGATGTGTGCCTGCACCGAGACGTCCAGCATCGAGGTAGGCTCGTCCAGCACGAGATAGCGGGGCTTGAACGCGAACACGCGCGTCAATACGGCTCGCTGGATTTCGCCCCCGCTCACCTGATTAGGATACCTGTCGACAATGTCGAGTGGCAGGTTCACTTCATTGGCCAGCCTTTCCAGCATTGTCTGATAATCACTCTTTGGGGTGCCGAGCCTGTAGAATGCCTCCAGGATAGAATCCATGAGCGTGAAATGAGGGTTCAGGGCGCTTTCCGGATGCTGAAAGACGATCTGTATCCTTTGGCGATACTCCCGGAACTGCCGCTCGGGCAGGTCCGTCACATCTTTTTCATCGAGGAAGATATGCCCCCCGGAAGGCTGCATCAACTTTACCGCCAGCCTGCCGAGAGTGGACTTCCCACACCCGCTTTCTCCTACCAACCCTAAAATCTCACCTTCTTTCAACCTGAAGGACACGCAGTCAACGGCTACTTTCCGGTCCCTCCGCAGGAAGGATGTCTGGAAAATTTTAGACACGTCTGTCAGCTCAAGCATAATGGCACCTCACCATGTGTCCCTCCTCTATCTCCCGGAGCAGCGTGTGGCGACCGCATTCGGTGCGGACGCGATCACAACGGTCCCTGAACCTGCACCCTTCTGATTTATGCGAACAAATGGTATGCCGGCCAGGGATTGGTCTCATGCCCCGTGAGGGCTGGGCATCGATGAGGCCTCTGGTGTAGTGGTGGACGGGGTGTTCCAGCACTACCCGAGTGGGCCCGATCTCGATGATTTCTCCGGAATACATGACTGCGATTCGTTTACACATTGCAGCTGCTTTGAGGTCGTGAGTGATCATTATGAGGGAGGACTCTGCAGTCATCCTGTGGAGCATGTCCAGTATGTTCTTCCGGGAGAGTGCGTCCAGGCCTTTAGTGGGCTCGTCCGCAATAATCAGGTCGGGTTCGGTCGAAGTTGACATGGCTATGAGCGCACGCTCGCACATACCGCCCGACATGCGATGGGGGTACGAGCCGAAAATGGCATGAGGATCGGAAAAACCGACGTACTCCAGGTACGTCAGTGCTCTCTGTTCGGCCTCCATGCCGTGCGCAACACCGGCTTTCTCTATCAGTTCAGTGATTTGCTTCCCGATCCTGATGACCGGGTTGAACGACGCGGACGGGCTCTGAGGCACTAGCGAAATTGCCTTTCCCCTCATCTCCAGCAACTCTTTGCGGGACATGGCATAGACCTCCCGCCCACGGTAGATGACGCTGCCCCTGACGACTGCGATATCGTCCAGCAGTCTCATAGTGGCGTGGCCCAGGACGGACTTTCCACAACCAGACTCGCCCACGATGGCCAGCGTATCGAGTTCCTCCACATCGAGATCGATATCTTCTATTGCTTTGAAGGGGCCCTGCAGCGTGTCAAATGTCACTGACAGGCCTCTTATTTTGAGAAGGCTCATCAGATCAACTCCAGTATCTTGCTGTCTTTCCTTCCTTCTATGGTGAGCATGATAAAGGCCAGCAAGGTGACGCAGATCATCAGGCCAGGCGGCAGGTACCACCACCACATGTCGTTAGCAAAGCCGCCCCGGCTGAACGCGAAATGGATCATCTCGCCCCAGCTGATATTCAGGGGATCGCCGAGGCCGAGGAAACTTAGCGATGCCTCTGACAGCATTGCTGAAGCTACAGCCAGCGAAAATTTAGCGTAGATGATATCCTTCGTGTTGACCAGGACGTGTCTGATTATGATATAAAGGTCAGAGTAGCCTAGCGCCCGGGTGGACTCGATGAACTGCATCTCCCGCACCTGCAGTACCCGGGAGTGTACCAGCCGGGCAGTTGAGCACCAACAGAGGAGTCCGACCACCACAATGATATTCCACATGCTGGGATTGAGGTAGGCAGCAAGAATTATCATCAGGGGGAGGCTCGGGATGAGCAGGAACACGTCCGTCGTGCCCATCAGCAGCTCCTCTGCCCAGCCCCGGAAATAGCCGGCGAAAATGCCCACAGTCACGCCTATTACTATAGAGATGATGCCTGATAGAAAACCGATGGTCAGGGATACCCTGGCCCCATAGATCAGCTCGGAGAACACGTCCTGGCCCAGGTCATTCGTCCCGAGCAGGTGCTCAGACGACGGCGATTGGTAGGGAATACTCGTCTGTTTCGGGTCGTGCGGAGCCAGGTAAGGTGCGAAGACAGCTACCAGCACCAGGGCCGTTAAGATAATAATACCCAGGGACCTCAGCGGGTTTTGGTCCAGGCTCTTTATGCCAGTATCATTCAAAAGCCTGAAGAGATTTCCTGGTAGTGACAATTCCATACTATCTTTTCTCCATATAATGAGCAGTCGAGTGTTGCATACTATCTGATCTTCGATTAAACCCTGTCACGTTATGTCATGATCGGATATTACTATTTGATTTTATAGTAATATCAATTGCATATTTTCATTACTATTTATCTTATGTCATCTTTCCTGTACTCATCGAATCACCGATTCTCGGGTCAGTGATACCGTATAGCACGTCAGCCAGGAAGTTGGCGGCCAGAACGAAGATCGTCAGGAAGACGAATGCTCCTTGCAGAACAGGGTAGTCTCGCGACATGACTGCGTCGTATATTAGTGTGCCCATGCCGTTCAAAGAAAATACGATCTCTATGATCAGGGCCCCGCTCACCATGAACCCGAAATTCAGAGCCATGATGCTGATGAACTGAGGCAGCACGTTCCGCATGACGTGGCGGAGCTCGATGACACGTGCCGACAGGCCTTTGGCCTTTGCTACGAAAATGAAGTACTCGCCCATGATCTGGGTAATCGAATTGCGGACGATTAAAAAAATGTAGGCTGCTTCAAAGGTCGCAAGAATAGCGACCGGAAGAAATAGGTGCCATCCTATATCTAGCAGGTAGGCAAAACCCTGGGTTCTGCCTGAGGATATATTGCCCAGCGGAAACCATCCCAGATGAAAGCTGAAGATGGTCACGATGATCATAGCAAACAGGAACGATGGACAGGAGTACATGAGTATCGAAGCCCCGGTAAGCAGTCGGTCGACTTTGCTCCCGTGCCTGAACCCGGCGATGGCACCCAGGACCAGGGCCAGCAGTCCTCCGATGGCAATCGATGGGAAGATAAGCACCAGGGTCCAGAATAGCCGATCGTAAATGAGGTCTGTCACTTTCAGGTTCTTGTGGATAGAGTAGCCGAAGTCCAGACGGCCTGCACCCAGCATGTACTCGATATATTGGTCCTGAATAGGCCGATCAAGGCCGTACTGCGCCCGCAACTCGCCCAAGATTTGATTGTCAATGCGGGCTGCTTCATCGCCCAGAAGGTTGATCATAGGGTCGCCGGGCATAGCACGAGGTATAGCGAAATTAATGGTGAGAATTATCACTAGCGTGATACCGTACCGTAGCACCTTGCCGGCAAAAAAGCGTGTCTTTCCTTCAGCCTGACTCATGGCCCTGGATCTCCCGGCACATCCCAGCAGATAGCTGCCAGCCTGACATGTGTCTTCACCTCAAATAATCCAACGTCGGACCGAGCTTCAAAATACTCGCGGATAAGGCGCTCGCCATGGGCGTCGATTGCGGTGAAAATGCTGAAATAGGTGTCGTACTGCCTGACAAGCCGGTCTACAGGCACCTGTTTTGCGCGCTCAAGTACGAACATCTCCAGCGTGGGCTTCCTGTTGATTTCCAGCAGCAAGTTGTAGGGATAAACGTAATGAAATGTGTTGGTCTCCGGCCGTTCGCCTATGATTAAACCCCAGAGGTCGTTAATTGGTCCGTAGTCCGGGTTCTCACCATAGGTGACCAGACAACAGCTCCGGGCGGAGCACGCTTCTAGCTTCAGGAGTGTCTCCGCGTCCTTTACTGCAGGGGACATGGCCGAAAAAGCGAGGTCATATTTATCTTTCGGCACGAGTTCTTCCCACTTTACCTGCAATGGCCGGAGCCTGTCCAGACCCCTGTGCGCCGCTTCCCGCAACATCGCATCCAGCATAGCGGCTGATGAGTCAAGGGCATCAACCTGCCGTGCCCGTTCGGCAAATAGCAGGGCATAAGTCCCGGGGCCGCAGCCGATATCCAGCACGCTGTCCCCGTCCCTGAACGCACTCTGTTTCGTCAGGTGGTCGACAATAGCTCTGTACACAGGCTCTCCTGCAATCACATCACCCAGGTACTCGTCTGCAACCTCATCCCAGTAACCTGCCCATGCAGCCTCGTTCTGCTTCCTGACTCTTCCCGACGATTTCAGCCGGGCTTCGTCCCATGCTATTTCCCATTTTGTTTTATTCATAGGACCTCCGCCGAACAAATAATAAAAATGTCTCCATCCCTAGGGGTATGTTTATGCTTTATGCAGCCCGAACAGCGTATCGTAGTTCAGGATCCCGCTGCATGGGTTGTAGACCCACCCCACGTAGTTCTTTTTGTACGGCTGGATGATATCCATGTTGTACACAGCTATTGCCGGCATTTCGTCTGCATAGTAGTCCTGAAGCTGGCCTGCCAGGTCCTTGCGCTTGTCCTTGTCGATGGTCGACGTGAGCTGGTCCACGGTGGTCTGGAACTTTGAGTCGTTGACCATTGACCAGCCGTAAATGCGCTGGTCGATGTAGCCCGATCCGTAACCTGCGCCCATCTGCATGCCCCAGTAAGTTGTCCGGGCCAGCGCCATCTCATGCGTCTTATCGAAGTCCATAGAGTTGCCAAAGGATGTGCGGTCCATGATCTTGAGCTGTACGTCGATGCCCACGGCGTTCAGGTACTTCTTCAGCATCTCGACGGCCCGGACGTTGTCTACCATATCGCTGCGCGTCGAGAGCACAGGCTGGAACTTTTTGCCATCCGGGGCCTCGCGGAATCCATCACCGTTCGTGTCCTTGAAACCTGCCGCGTCCAGCAAGTCTTTCGATTTGTTCACATCGTAGGCGAGCGGCCTTGTCTCTTTGTAGTACAGAGTGCATTGGGGTACCAGGCCTGAATCGGGAATCGAGCCGTAGCCGGCTGTGAAGATGTTCTTCATCTCCTCATAGTCGATCGCGTAGCTGACGGCCTGCCGGAAGGCCTTGCTGTCAAGGTACGTTTTGTTCTCATTGAACCAGAGCACGTTGGTGATACCGCTGTTCTTCTGGGTCATGATGCCAATATCTTCATTGTCGAGCAGCTTGGGCACATAGAAAGGGCTAAAGCCAGTTGCATAGGCATATGGAGCATCAATCTCTCCTTTCTGGAATGCAAGCATCATGGTGTCTGTATTGGCGAAGTAACGTATGTCAATCTGGTCTATGGCTGGACTCTGGCCCCAGTACTGGTCGTAAATCTCAAAGTGTAGCAGGCCAGTGGCTTTATCGAAGCTCTTGAGCATATAAGGGCCAGTGCCGATCCATGCATCCGGGGAGTTGAACTTCTTCGGGTCGTCGACGTTCTTGTAAATGTGTTCAGGCAATACTCTGTAAGTGGCGAGGTTCATGAGAAAGTTGAAGTCTGGCTTGTCCAGCGTCATAATTACTGTTCGGTTATCTGGAGCTTCGACCGAGCGAAGACCTCCAAATATTGATTTCCAGTTTGGGTCATTCTTTTTCCGGTAGTCCATGGTGAACTTGATGTCCTGCGCTGTCAGTGGGTTGCCATCGTGCCACGTGGCATTGCCAACCAGGTGGAAAGTCCATATCTTCAGGTCCGAGGTATCCCATGACGTGGCAAGTTCGGGCACAATGTCACCGTTTGCGGCGATAGTCACCAGCGCCTGGTGGGTCAGGCGGCGCGAGAACGTTCCGAAGTAATAGTCGTTGATGTTCGTGTCTTCCACTTTGTTGGTGGTGCCGATGACCAGTTTCTGGATTCGGTTATCCCCTGCAGGAGTCGATGACTCCGTCGAATTTGCCGACGGCTGCGTACATCCGGATAGCAAAACACAGGCAACCAGAATAGTAATTATCAATAACTTTGTTATGTACTTCATTAACAGACCTCAATGTTATGGCATGGCGAACCGGCAATATCCATCAGTCCATAAATAAATAAGCACAATCCTTACTAGATCTCATTATTTAATAATTTTGTGTTACTAAATATGTATTAGTTTAATAACATTAAGAGTATTAACTGAAGAATACACCAGAAGAGGTCTGTTTATACTCCGTAAAGTCTGTATAACATTCATACGACGGATGTTATACTACGTGTCGTTCTACAAGGAAGATGCTCGACCGTCGACACTTGTTTTTGGGCGGGTCATTACTCCAAGGTACCAGAAGCTGGCGCCACAGACAAGGCTAATCATGGCACCGATGAGCCAGAATACGCCAGAACTTTCCCAGAATAGCCCAAGGAGCCAGCCTCCAAGAAGGGCACCGACGCCGAAACCTACCGAGCTCGCCAATCCCACCAGCCCGAAGTATCTGCCTCTTCGATGCTCTGGGGACATGTTTGCAGTCAGCGTGGTGAGCGAAGGAAGATATAACAGCTCTCCAAATGTCATCACCGCAACGCACAGCATCAGCCACTCAAATCCTCTCTGGATGGCGATCAGTGCCAGGCCAATGGCATAAAGCCCCATTCCAAGGGCCATCGAGGTTGTGAGTCTGATACGTCCGGAGACCCTTGTCACCGGGAACTGGAGAAAAACAACCATAAGGCCGTTCAGGGAAAGAAACGCGCCTATTTCCTTTTCGGAGAGGCCGGCAATGCCCTTTGCATAGACAAAGAGGGGTGAGTACATATAGGCTGCAACCAGAGCAGCGAGGAACGCAAGTACCAGTAAAATAGTGAACGGCCTATCTTCTAGCAGAGAGACATGCTGTGATCGGTCGTCGCTATAGGGTGCTGCACCATGGTTGCGTTCCCGGACGTACAGCGTGACGATTACAAGGTAAGCGGCCGATGTTATAGCCGTAAGCGAGAATGCCAGAGCATAGGAAACAGAAGCTGCTATGCCTCCGATCACCGGGCCGATCGAATAGCCGAGGTTGTAGCCCGTCCTGAGCGTACTATAAGCTTCAGCCCTTTGCTCCTCGCTCACCTCATCGGCCAGTACCGCAGAAGGTGCCGTGCTGAAAAGCCCCGAAGATATGCTGGACAGGACGAGAAGTGAGAGGAAACACTCAAAAGAGGCATGAGATGCGACCCCCATCGCAAGCCCTGTGAAACTCATGGAAACGCCGGCAAGGCCTGCCATGAACACTGGCTTTCGGCCAAACCGATCACAAAGCTCCCCGCCCGCGAGCTGCATAACAGCGTTGGAAATAATCTGGAGAAAGACAACCAGGCCAATAAGGGCTACTGGTAAGTCTTCATAGGCGTACAGGTAGACGGGGATGAAGGGTATGACAATCGACGTGCTGAAGCCGTTCAGGGCCGTGCCGGTGAACAGCGCCCAGACGATGGGGGGCATAGATCCGTGACGCGATTTTTTCCAGATACGAGTAAAGCCTGTCATTCAGCAACCATGTAAATGTTAATATAAAAATAAAAGATCGGTTACAGTTCCGATCTTAGACTTGTACAGGTTATGCAGCGTCTCATGAGAGTACGAAATTACCGTTTGCACCATTTTCCAATACAGAGAAAAATATACCGGCAAAGCTGACCCGGTTGTCGGTCCAACTTCATGGCATGAAAATAAAGATGCCTGTGGAAGGGGCGTGGTTCAAGCAGGTTTTAGCTCCATGATTGTATGATGGTTCAGTACGCTTGACAAGCCGACAACCCAGCCTTCATACTTTTTATTATAGGGTTGAATCAGATCCATCGAATATACCGTAATCATGGGCAGGTTGTCGGCATAGTATCTCTGGAGGTCCCCGCCGAGCTTGAGCTGGGTTTCCTCATCTCCAGCCATGCTTAGCTGATCGGCGAGCGAATTGTAGGTCGTCTCGTTCAGCATGCACCAGCCATATTCACCTGTGCCTACAAGGCCCGTGCCATAGCCTGCACCCATAGAGATGCCAAAATACGAGGTTGGCGACAGGATCATTTCTTCTGTTGCGCCCGTAAGGGCATCGAACGTGGCTAGATCAATCCATTTGAACTTGATGTCTATGCCAACGGCATTGAAGTATTTCTTGAGCATTTCTGCAGCTCGCATGTGGTCTGCGATGTCGCTCCTGGCGGTAATCTCACCCTGGAACTTGGTGCCATCGGTCATTTCCCTGAAGCCGTCTCCATCCCGATCGACCATGCCCATAGAGTCCAGTAGGGCTTTTGACTTGTTGACATCGTATGCAAGAGGCCTGGTTTCCACGTAGCCGTACAAGCCCTCAGGAATCCACCCTGCCGGAGGTATCGATCCATAGCCAGCCGTGAACAGTTTCATCATTTCATCATAGTCGATGGCATAGCTCATAGCTTCGCGGAACACCTTGCTATCATAGGGTGGTTTTTCCACGTTGAAGTAGATTGCAAGGGAGACACCTCCGTTTTTCGCTGTCATTATGCCCAATTCTTCTTTCTGAAGGATTTTTGGCACATAATAATAATTAATCGTGCTGGCTGGGGCGTCGATCTCGCCTTTAAGGAAAGCCTGGATAAGTGTATCTGTATTCTTGTACATTTTATACTCGATGACATCGACCGGCGGCTTTCCTTCCCAGTAGTTCTCGTTGGCTTTGAAGACAAGCAGGCCCGCATTTTTGTCAAAATTTTCAAATATATAAGGCCCGCTTCCGATGGAAGCTTCCTTGCCGTTGAATGAGGGGATATTTTGGACACTCTTATAGACATGCTCGGGTAGCATCTTGACCACATCCCATGTATATAGCAAGTTTGCGTCCGGCTTTTTAAGGTTGATAATCACTGTGTTAGCGTCGGGTGTCTCAATAGACTCGATGTCCTCAGTGTAGAGCATTTTATGCGGAGTGAACCTGGCAAGGTTCTCTAGTGTGAACTTCACATCGCTGGATGTGACAGGCTTACCATCACTCCAGGTCGCATTGTCAAAGAGCTGAAAAGTCCACTTCTTTAGGTCTGGAGATACCTGCCACGACTTCGCCAGTTCCTGCTCAAGAGCGCCTGATGGGCCAATCCGGGTCAGCCCTTGCAGGCAGAATACTCTGATAAGCCTATCGTACTGGGCATCATTAATGTTTGTATTTGCAACAGTCGCTACCGCGCCAAACGTCATCTTGGCGATCCGATTTTCACCCTGTTGCGGCGAAGGCGCTTCCGCTGGCTGCGATGTACAACCCGAGAAGGCTGTACTTAACAGCAAAACCAATACAACCAGAACTGAATGTGCTTTTTTCATTGTTGTCCATCCATATCCTCTTAGTGCGACAACAATTTGTTAACGAGTATTTTCTCATATACAATTGTTATTATTTTTGTTACTAACTGTTATTATATCAAACTTTTTACTGAGGATTAGTTAATATTCTTTTCAATAATTATTAATATGTCAAATTTTTTACTAAAAAATCTCAATTAGCTCTTAAAAGCCCTAATCTAATTTGATGCCTATTTCTTTGGAAATATCTTCCAAATGGATTTTTTATTTGTCCAGTGAGTGATTCACCCCACTTCACCTTCTTGATTAATCACAGTTTTTGAGATGTAGAAAATTTAAGCAGAAAACAATGCGTAATTTTGGGAAATCATTAGTGCAACTTAATTAATGGAAAAAAAGTAATTCTCTGTTTTATGTGAGCTTAAGAGGAACCTATTTAAATATAAGAAAACTGTTTTCTTTTATAGAGTAAGAAATTATTCTATTATTTTTTTGACGAAAACAGCTGGATAAAACTTCCCTCCTGTAGAACTTTTCATCATTTGTGAAGATGTAGGCAAAGCATAGCAATCCGCTGTATATCCAATTAAAAGAGTCATTCCCTTGCTTGCTATTATTTCAAAAAGGGTTAATAGTACAAAGGAACAGAAAATTTCTTGCCCTATTCTCGCACTTGAAAATCCTTTATCCGCCTACATTTCCAATTGGAGATTCCCAGAGTTGCATATTTAATCTATAAATTTAGGAGACATATCTGTCTTAGTGTCTTTTAAATAGACATATATTCGAAAACATATACTTGACACTTTTTATAAAATGTGAAATATTTGATATTGCTATAATAAAAATTTGTGTTATAAACTTGAATGGAATTCGATTATATTCATCTTGAATCAAATATCTAATACCAACTATTAAATAATGAACACGAAGTAAAAAATGGAGTAATATTATACTAGGAGTAATATATACTGAAGGAGTAAAACAAAATACTGAGCATTATCGAAGAAATAAACGGAACAAACTGCAGATGCAGAACTCCGAGGGAATGCTTTTGAAAAAAAATCCGAGTGCAAAAACGCTTGAACCCTGGATTATACAGATCAGGCGCGAATTTCACAGATATCCAGAACTCAGTTTTGAAGAATACGAGACCCAGAAAAAAATCCTGAAAATCCTTGGAGAACTGGGAGTAGAAGCCAGAAAAATAGCAGATACCGGTGTACTTGCAAGCATCCGGGGGACGTTACCTGGTCCCTGTATTGCCCTTCGATCGGATACGGATGGACTGCAGGTGCAGGAAGAGTTGACTGAAAGAAATACTGACTATATCTCCAGAAATGATGGAATTATGCACGCTTGCGGACACGACGGACACATGGCAATGCTTTTTGGGGCTGCACGGCTTTTTCAGGAAAACAGGAATTTCCCGGGAGAAGTTCGCTTTATCTTCCAGCCTGCCGAAGAAATCCCTCCAGGAGGTTCGGAGAGGGTAATTGCAGAGGGAGGGCTTGAAGGTGTAGATGCGATTATGGGTATGCACATCTTTACAAATCACGAGTCTGGAAGTGTGGGTTTTCGTCCCGGACCTTTCATGGCAAGCACTAATCGGTTTGAAGTGATCGTTAAAGGAAAGGGAGGCCATATCTCAAAGCCTGAAAGCTGTATTGATCCCGTCCGAATAGCAACGGATTTTTTGAGTAGCCTTTATCCTGCCCTGAAAAAACAGCTTGAATCGGATAAGTATATTATTGGAGTGGGAAGGATTCAAGGAGGAGCTCAGTTCAATAGAGTTCCTGACACTGTAGAGATTCTTGGAAGTTACCGAACCTTTGACCGGGAAACTACGGATATCATTGACAGGACAATAAAGGAGTGCCTGGACGAGATAGTAAAAAGGTATGCAAAACCAGGAGAAGAATTTTCAGGTTTTCCAGACTACGAGCTCGATATACTACATGGATATCCTGTCCTTGTGAATGACCCTAAGTTCACAAGTGCTGTTAATTCAAAGCTGCAGGAGAGTTTTCCGGAACTTACAATCTACCCTGAAATCGAAAAAACCTTTGCCGCCGAAGACTTTGCAAGTTACTTGCAGAAAGTTCCAGGAATTTTCATTTCCCTGGGTACCCTAAACCAGGAAAAAAAGATTGTGGAAATCAATCACTCTTGCAAGTTTGATATTGATGAAGAGATCCTGGTTACCGGCACTGAGATATTTTATACTCTTTCTCTGGACTTTCTCAAAAACCCGGAAAAATATCTTAATTCTCAGGGCTGTTTTAACACAGAACCCTTAAGAAAAAGCCTGAAAATCGACAGATGAACAGAAAATGAACTATCCGGCTTGGGGAGTGAGTTAAATGCTAATCCAGAGATATGATGATTCCAGAAAGGAAGAAGTCCGTGACGTTGTGCTCGGAGTTTTGATGGAGCACGGCTTTGAACCCGACAGGTTAAAAGACGCCGACCTCAATGACATAAACGGTTATTACTTTGGAAGTGGAGGCGCGTTTTTTGTAGGGATCGCCGACGGCAAAGTCGTAGGCACGGCAGGCGTCCGAAAATTTGGCGGAAACCTATGTGAAATCCGACGTATTTATCTTGAAAAAGCCTTCAGGAGCAAAGGCAACGGAAAGCAGCTCTTCAGGACTGCTCTCGATTTTGCTGAGAAAAACTGCTCAGGTGTCGTCCTTAAAACCGATTCAACCCTCACTAAAGCGATAGA
>DUGT01000041.1:53314-59115 GCA_013331275.1 Methanosarcina sp.
TCAAGAGGGCTGAATTGACCTTCCGCAGATGTCTGATAAGGCTCAGTACCAAAATATAGTGATGAATGTAAAATTCAAAATCACTAGATTTTGTAAATGGTCATCATCCGTGTAGTACAACTTAGTGATTCAAGTCTTTAGATAACGAATATTGATTTTTATAAAAACTGGATTCTTCTTACTAATTCAGACTTTCGATCAAAAATGCAAAATCACTGGACGGTGGGGGATTTTATGCTTACCCGGTGACGCATGAAAGGAGCTTATAATAACCTCTACTGGTTTGCCATTACTTGGTGGTACACCATGCTGCAACCAAAGGTTTATCATTGCTTTTGCTTTCACTTTAGGGATATTTTTAGTATCAGTACAGTACCAATTAGCAATAGTTTTGCCATCTGACGCTGTAGCAGTGTAATGTATATAAGTTGGTTGCCAGTCAAATGTGTAAGTCACGTCAGTTGCGTTTACATAACTAGAAGTAGGTGACACAAACGTTACTGTTTGGTCTGGTTGGCATGTGAAATGTAGATGGTCTGAGCTTGAGTCACCCCACTGACCTGATTCAATATCAATCTCATGATTGTCGTCTGTATATGTGAAGAGTCCAAGTACTACATTTTTATCAAGATTTAATGATTGTGAAGATACTATCCATGTATATTTTCCATATTTAAAGTTTTTAACACTGTCCAGTTCAACACAATTCCAATGACCATCCGTATAATTTATTTCTAGGTGTAGTTTACCATCTGAATCTACATATGCGTTATTTGGGTTCCAATAGTTTGATCCAGGACCTTTTATACCACTTTTAAGTGTCCAATCATATCCCGACCAACTAATGGCACTTGCATTTGATATAAGTAATATAATTCCAATTAATATGAATATCGATTTTCGCATGTTTTCACCATTATTATAACTCAGTTTATTATTTATAAGGTCCGTTGCAATAAATCTCAAAATAAAAATGCAAATCTATGAATGGTGAATAAAAATGCATAAATAATATATAAATATTAATTTAATATTTAAAATGTTAAAAGCAGGCAAAAAACATCGATAATTGTTTTTATTAATATTAGGGGAGTAAATATTGATGTTTTTATTATTTTCTGGTCTATGTATTTTTGGAACAATGAAAAATTTAATTTCAAGTATTTATCCCCTATATCATTATTAATGATATTTGAGAAATGTAACTATAGAGCCACTACTGAAGTAAAAACTTGAAGTTATATCTCAACCATTTCTTACTTAAAATCATGCCAAACAATAAAGTTTTAACTTCATTGAAATCAAATTGCGTGGATCACCCCGCCCTAACAGGCTATTCTGCATATTATTGCGTTGGAATCTCTCAGCGGCTTACAATGCCGGTCCGATCTAGCTTGTTCCATTTTGCCTCCTCTCTACGCAGCTCAACGATGATTGCCCATAGCATTACTACATCCATCATTAAGGAATATAGCACCCATAATGGTACCACGTAGAAGTATTTTAAATCAGACCAAGCTCGGTCAAGGGCGATAGAGAATAATAATGCAAAAATGGCAGAGAACATACCAAGCCAACCCATGATGCCTATCCAGTTCAAAGGGATGGGATTAATGTTGAGAAATAGCAAGATTGGCAACAGTATGATTGATATCAATTGTAGCAAAGGTATGATAATCATTGATGTTAAGTTAATTGGCAAATAGAAGGCAAAAGGGCCATACTTTGGATTGAATAACATATCTCGGTGAATATAAGCGGTCTTAAGTAGCCCACGCGCCCATCGTACGCGCTGCTTCCACAGGCCTGTGATAGTTGAAGGTGCTTCTGCATATACTATGGCCCAAGGTTGAAACACTATTTTGTAACCTGCCTTGTGCACACGCCAGGTCAATTCTATGTCTTCGCCTATAAATCCCTCTAAGAAGGGACCAGTCTTTTCAAGAGTACTATATCGGAAGGCACCTATATTGCCAGATACGACAGGAAGGCAATCAATAGCAGACAGCGCTCTACGCACAAAGCCTGTGCCTACGTGAGTGAGCAAGGTCGCCAGTTTTGTCTGAAGATTATTAACATTAATGGGAGCATCGTTGCCACATACTGCACCTACATCTTCGCTGCTAAAACCACTGAGCATCTTGCTTATGGTATCTGGAGCAAACATGCCATCAGCATCGACGAAGAATATTACTTCTCCTTTAGCCAGGCTCAGTCCCACGTTAAGAGCTGAGGCTTTGCCTCCATTTTTCTTTGTTACCACAATTACATGAGAGTTCGTTTCATAACGCTGCATCTCTTCAAGTGTATTATCAGATGAACCATCATCCACTAGGATGACTTCATATTCTGAATAATTTGATTCTATAATGGACTTTATACAATGGCCTATCACTTTTCCTTCATTATAGGCTGGTACCACTATGGAGACAAAGGGATTCTTGCTGTTGAATATATTCTGTTTGCTTTTGCGCATTTCGAAAGCTAAAGATAGTGGATAATATGGAATTGTTAGAATACCCACAGAAAAGCAGGTGAATCCTGTAATATAGAAGAATAAAAGAAGCAGCTCCATTAGCAAACTCCAAAATCTTCCAAAACTGCATCCAGTACTTCTTTTGCTCGGGCAATATTTGCCCCAAACCTGGCATTGATCTCCAGAATTACAGGATTTTGATCGTTTCGACGGCGAATATCTATGTCCATTGGACCAGTCAGATTCATAGCATTTGCTGCAGATATAGCTATATCTGCCACGTCTGGAGCATTTACGCGCTTCACTTCAGCTGCGTTGCCTACGATTCCCTCTTTTAGCCTAGTCTTTTCTAAAACTACGATAACAGATTTTTTCCCAATATATACATTAGGTGCATAATCCGTTCCAGGGATAAACTCCTGCAATATATATCTGTCATCAAGCATGGAAATTGCAGGCCAATCCTTTATGTTTCTGATAACTACCTCTCTACCGCCTCTACCTACTCGCGGCTTACTCAGGCATGGCCATCCCAGATTAAGCGAGATCTCCTCAGGAGAAGAGACCTGTGAAGGCAGTAAGTACCTGGGAACGCATACTCCATGGCTCGAAAGCCGTTTATATGTCAGAAATTTATCATCTGCATCGGAGACTGCTTGCTGTTGGCCAATGACCGCCGGTATATCACTCAATTTTTTCCATTCTGAGGCTAAGATTGGCAATTCCTCGCTTACAGTTGGTATCAGCAGTTGGATGCTCTCCTCGACTGCAAGAGTGTATAGTTTTTCCAAGAACAATGGGTGTGAAGCAGGAGGAATCCTATGCACCATGATTCCTGGAAACGAAATCTTCTGCATATCAACGCCGATGACGGTATGTCCTTTTTCTAGAAGGAGTGATGCAACATTACGACCGGCTGGTCCTCCAATACCAGTCACCATAATCTTTACCATAAATAATCCCTCTTGCCTAATTTTTATGTGTTCTTTAAAATTTACGATTGTTTATTTCATATCATCACAGATATAATTAAACTTGTAAATTAATCCGAATTGCCTCAAAGCCCTCTGCTTTTTCCAATTTTGCTTGAGTACCTCGGAAGATGGCTTTTCCATAGACCTGCTCTGGCTGTACATATCTCTTTTTGTTTTGATCCTCATGTTTCCGGATACTTTCTATTTTGATATCTATGTACTGTTCGATATTTACAAAAACATCTGGCCGGAAATGCTGAGTAATGGAAGGGCTTTCATAGCATAATATCGTGCTCAGGTTACGACAAGCACGCAGTGTTGCATAGTGAACCGCTCTATGATCCTGATGTATATCGTGAATTGAATGTGTAAATACTATATCCGGTTTCAACTCGTTTACGACTGTTTCGATTTCTTTGCTAATCTCTAAGACGAAATTATCCAGTTTCGTATCAGGAAAATCCATAATTTCGACCTTATTTATACCTAAGAATTCAGCGCCTTTCATTGCTTCTCTACGCCGAGATGAACTATTGCCCCCACATTCCCCGCCACTTACGATCAAGCCAACTATAGTGTGCCCTGCATCGCGGAGCTTTGCAAGAGATCCTCCACAGGCGATCTCTATGTCATCTGGATGGGCTCCAAGCACCAAAATTTTCCTAGGTTTTGAACTCGGTTCAACTATCAATTTCATCCACACAACTCCTATCAGGAGTGCACTCTGTCCTATGATGCCCAGGCAGTCACCGAGCTGGTACCATATATTTGAATCCTTGCTTATTAGGCAGTATAATTGAAGGGTAGCTGAAAAGATATTGCTGGCTAATATGATCCAAAATACGGCTTTAGATTTACGGACCATTCTTTTGAGCGGCAGCTTTTTCGTTATAACGAGTAAAATCACAATATTAAACATTATATAATTAATTAGATGTATAAATATTACTAAGTCAAACATATGCGCTCTCTAACTCCAATCTATTCTCTTGGTTGTAGTTACAATCTTTTAGAGTTTCCTCAAAAACTTCTTTTTTACATAATAAACGTCTTCTTCAAATAACCACAACTAAAATTTATCCACACAAATATGTTATTTTATTTACATGTTTCGATGATGCAATTGACTAAATTACAAAATTTAATGATTAACATGAAATGAAAAATCACTAAATTTTATAATTGGTTACAATTCTTGTAATTATGCTTATGGGTTAAAGGCTTTACATATCGAATGCAAATTTATATTGGAGGCTGAATTTTTTTGCAAATTCGGATTTTCGGTCAAAAATACAAAAATCACAGATTTTGGAACAGAGTCATATAATTACCAAGTTTATTAAGACCTTAATTTGACAAATTCTGTTAATTTATACAGTATTTTCTTACAAAAAACACATTTCATTGACACATTACCTTGTGGTAAAATGAAATATGTCAAAAATCAAGAGACATAATGAATAAATTTTATTGGTTGTCGGTTAAGATACGATCTATTAAATACGTGTTACTACTATTATCACGTTTTTTGTAAACCTGTAAAGTAAATCAAGATGCATAGATAATTGTAGTAGTCATGTTGTGGTTAACTGATTCCTTTACCGAAGACGCATTAGTTATTATCTCAACTGAAGCTTAGAGAAATGGTTGCTGGAAGTTTTCAATTAAGGCAAAAGGCTAAAAATTTTAGAAAACTTCAAAAATACATGTTTAAGTAATCAGAGAGGTTTCCAGAAAAAACGATAGCAGGAAAAATTGTGGAAATTGATATGACACCGACGGAAAGTGGGCTGAATTTCCCGAGTCCCGTCTCTGGAGGACGGTGCCCTTTTCGCTCACTTCGTTCGCTCAAGAGGGCTGAATTATAGTAAAGATACTGAGCTTAACCATGAGGACGGAGTTATAATGAAGATACTGAGTCAATAGGACTGATTTATGGTGCGGAAATTATCGAATCTTCCTTGTTTTTCTTGATTGTTTATCATTTTTTACTTTTTCGGATAAGGGTACGAACTGCCTTCTTTTTTCTCAATGGCTTGCAGGTATTCGAGGACGGCCAATACATAGGCTGAGTGGGACCATGCCAGGGGGAGGACGGATACAGGATTACCTCTATCATCGATCTGTTCTGATAGGAGGCCTGTAGGATGGGCGTGAGCTGCGCACCATTTTAGGAGTTCGAGAGCTCGGTCTAGGTTGCCAACTGCTGAATGCCACTGTGAGAGCCAGAGAGTGCAGATAATCCAGCTATTCATATAGCCAAAATAAGTATCGTGAAGGTACCTGGCTATTCCGCCTGAGGGACGCTTAAGTTCACGTTCGATAGCTTCCATTGTCTGGACAACCCTGGG
>DUGT01000041.1:59305-60270 GCA_013331275.1 Methanosarcina sp.
TTTTTATCGTAAAGTTTCTCCAGTATGGACTTCCGTATTCGGTCTGAAGCCTTCTTCCACATGTCTGCACTGTCATAATCACCAAGAGAACGAGAGAGTTCATAGGCCCCTGTGAGGCCGGCATATACAGTACAAGCGCTGTAGGTATACACACCTTTTCGTTCTTCCCACAGGTCAAAACTTGGGATTGGAAGGCCTGTTTCCGCGTCAATAGATTTTATAAGATAGCTGGCTGTGGGAATTACAAGCGTTCTGTAGTATCTGCCTGTGGTCCAAACACTCTTTGCAATTTCCCAGTTGTTATAGAGAGCGTAAAGAGGAAGTCCTGTTTCATCGATCTGAATCATAGGGACAGGATGCCAGGTACTCCCGAAATCTCCGGCAGGCGTATACTTGTGAAGGAAGTTGCCTCTGGGGGTGATTATTTTTGAGAAAAATTCAAAAGTCTCTGAGGTAAGGTGATGATATCGTGCCCTATCGAGTGCAAGGCAAACCCAGGCTGCATCCCTGGGCCAGCAGTAGGTATAAAGGTCTGCTCCGAATTGCTTTATATCCGAATCGCAGGATGCAATTATCGAGCCTGTAATGTCCATGTGAGCGATAACTGCAAGAAGGCTTCTGTAAAAGCACTTTAAAACATTATGTGGCAACTGCGATATACGGGAAAATTCCGGAAGGACAGATACTCTCTCAATAAATGAGCTCCAGAAATTGAAGTTATGATAAAAAAGGGCGTTTCTTCCGACTTTCTTTTCCTGTTTATGAGTTTGAAGCACGCTACAGTACTTTTTTCCGAGAACTATCCAGTAGTGTATTCTTGCCGATTCTCCTGGCTTTAGTTCAGGAAGAGTCCAACCAAGGGTGGAATCTACTGAGCCGTGAGAAACAATATTCCCACTAAGGGAGGCATCGTTTTCCATGTCTCTCCAGGTGCCTTCAAGCCCTTTCCACTCTGCAGTTCCAAC
>DUGT01000041.1:60421-63098 GCA_013331275.1 Methanosarcina sp.
TTATAATGTATAAGCGTATGTTTATCGATTACAGCCGTTTCTCCGATTTTTGTCTCAAGAATTCGGTAATTCTGGTTTGAGAAAAGACGTAAATGTTTGGACTTATTAGAGGTATTAGTGACCTTAAAAGTCCTGTAAAAAATATTCGCCGAGGGATGGACAGCTTCCCATATAGTGATTTGAAGTCCGATTTCCGGGTTTTCGAACACTGTTTCCCCTATATTAGAGACAACTCCCATGCAGGCCTCAGGGACTTCCTGATTGCTTTCCATAATATTGTTTTTCCTTCTTATGTCTTCCCTGTTCTCTCCTGAGGTTTCAAGAATACGCTTGCAGAAATCCTTCTTAAATTCTGATTTATATCGCTGACGGATTTTCCAGTTTTCAAGCCAGCTACAATAAAGGGAATCAAGATCACATATGCCAACCTTTATGGAGTTTCCATGATTTTCAAGGCCTACATATGGAAAATATATATCTCTTATAATCCCTCTTTCGTCTTCACAGATCAGGATTCTTCCATTTCCGAAAATTAGCGGCCTAATTCCGGATGCCCCCTGCTTTTTTAGTTTTCATGGCCTATAAACTACGTAACTCAAAAATTAAAGTTCAGCTCAGGTTACCAAAGTATGTTATAATAATGGATCTACCTTGTTGAATTCTCTTTTTTATATAACCATCACAAAAATGACTGTATTACCTAAAATAGTTTGGTACAGAATATTTTAGCAAGAACCGGATTTTAGCCTTAAAAATATCTTGCTCATTTACAGTTTTGAATCAATGCGGGAAGGTGGTAAGCCTCTTTACAAGTAACAAGACTGTTTATGTCACCTTTCTGGGTATCCAAGTCACTCTATCAAAGTTGTACTGGCTCACCTTGCAGCAAGTTGTGGAACATTCGACTGAGATAGGTAAAATGTATTCTTCAATAGTTTCGTGAGAACGAAAAAGGAAGGGAAGTTTATAATTAATTCAAACTGATCAAAATTTCAGCTAAAAATTTAGGAAACTACCAAAAAGTATAGTAACAAAAAGACACTTCCTCCTGGGCTCTTCACTGGCTGTAAACAATAAATTTAGTCTCTGTTAAACTACTGTAACATGAAATGGCGAAATATATGGATAAACGGAACATTTACTCTTCTAAAAAATATATAATTTTTAAAAAGTTACTTATTTATATTTTTTGAGTCATGGGGACTTTAAATTAGAGAATTTAAACTAAACGTATATATCGTCTATTTTCGACAAAAAATATGTTTACAGAACTCTTATTTCAAAATTTCACTTATAATCTCTAATTTTTAAAATAGTAGCCTTAATTAACCTTTAAAACAAAATAAAAGATATACTAAAGTTTTTATATACTTAATTTATGTTTTTACAACTGTGTCTCTTGATCCGGTTTTTATATTATATTGTACCTTTCCTTTAAAATAAAAACTAATAAAGCTATAAACTTGAATTGAAAGTTAATTAAATTTCTGAATTGCTAATTAATCAATTAAAATTGTACTTTTACTAAAAAAATCTTGTAAATCCTGCTAATTTCTTAAAAAAGTCTAAATAGTTTTATAAATTGAGTTATTTTTTGAATACTCTAAAAAATAGCTTTATATATAAGTCAGTCAATTTTGGAACTGTCAAACGGCAAATAGCCGGTAGACAATTTAAGAAAAATGGGACTTAAGCAACTGAGATAAAATAAGCGGCATAAATCTTCAAGCTGTATGAACCAAGTGTTCAGAATGAATTTGCTCTTGCTTTATTTTGCATATCAAGTGCATTAGTCCTGAGGAGAACTCGATATGAAAAATATTCTCTGGCCTATGGTTTTACTAGTATTAGTAATACTGCTAGTGCCCACAACTTTAGCAGAAGGCAATGTACAAGTTAATGACTTTTCTTCTAACATTACAAATGGAACTGTTATTTTAAATACCAGATTTACTGGTGATGTCACCGGGAACGTTACTGATTGGAAGTTTGTATTTGAAAACGTAGTGACAGAAAACACTACTTACAGCAAAGGAACTGGTAGTGAAAACGTTACAACCGGTCATTATTTTAAAAAACCTGGTGTTTATAATGTTACATTGGTCGCATGGGGACCTGAAGGAAACAACTCACTTACAAAGGTTGCCTATGTAACAGCCAATATGGGTAACTCAAGCACACCAATTGCAGATTTCACTGCATCTCCCACTTACGGAAGTGCACCGTTGAATGTATCATTTACCGATAACAGTACAAATGCAACTTCCTGGTACTGGAAGTTTGGGGACGGAAATATTTCGACAGAGAGGAACCCAACTTATAATTACTCTGCCGATGGAGACTATACTGTTATCCTTGCAGTAAACAATTCAAATGGTTGGAGCGCAAAAACTCAAGAAATATCCGTACACAACGGTCTTCCTATAGTTGACTTTAGTACAGATAATTCAAGTGGCTCTGTGCAATTTACAGATTTATCTCAGAACGCAACCGAATGGGTCTGGGACTTCGGAGACGGGGACACTTCAGAAGATGAGAGCCCAACACACACTTATTCCACAGCAGGAAACTATACAGTAACACTCACGGCAAGCAACGAAGTTGGATCTCTCTCAAAAGTCCATGTAGTAAACGTAACGGAAGAAGCTATTGCTAACGATGACAGCAGCAGTAGTAG
>DUGT01000041.1:63219-67860 GCA_013331275.1 Methanosarcina sp.
AGCAGTAGTAGCAGCAGCAGTAGCAGTCACCGCCATCACAGCAGCAGTAGTAGTGGCGGTATTGGTATCAGCAGCAGTAATACCAGTACTTCTGGTACAGTAATACATATGAGTGGAACGGAGTCTGAATCTACTGGTATTGATCAAAATAATAGTACAGCAACAAACGTTAGTGATAACTTAAGTGCTTCTCCTGAACTTCAAAGCAATGTAACAGAAGCTGTGAATGAAACACAGTCCGAACCTGAAACTCAGGACTTTGAACAGGATAACGAAAGTACGGAAGCAAACACTGATGAACAGACGCCTGAGCAGGCACAAAACTCAAATGCTTCTGGAACTGGAAACGAAAAGTCTCCTGGATTTGAAGTGATTTATGGAGTAATCGGACTTCTTGGAGTTGCACTCTACAGAAGAAGATAAAACATAGTCAATAGTAGCAAGTATGGAAATAACTACAGCTATATCAGGTAAAGGCTTATCTAAATATTTGAGCAAAGAGTTAATCTAAGTTAGAGTAAGGAAGAACACAAAACAAAAAGATATACTAACTCCATTAAAAACCTGTATCTCTGGTTCTTTCCATAACCAAATATAAATATTTACAGTAGAACAGAGCCAAATCTGGCAAAAGTGGCACAATGGCCTTGTTTTGTCAGATTTGAAAGTTATTTTTTTCTATTTTCAGGAACGTTTTAGCTTCTATGACTTTGGCAGGCTAGCCTAAAATTGTTGCATAAGGTTCTTTTTTGCCATCTGCAATCCTAAGTTTATTTCTTAGTACGGTATTTATGATCTAATTCTAAAGATTATTCAATTTTAATACAACTTCTTTCTTAAAATAGTCTTTTACCTATCCCGATTGCCTATCGCGATTTTGATCAAGATCTCTTAACCCATCCAGTAAACAAATTTTAATTTCTTATTATAAATATATATAAACTAAATAAGAAAGTTTATATTTTATTGTGCTATTTTAATAAATGCCTTAAAAACGAATATTAAAAAATCACTCACTACAGAGAATGAGTGTTTACAATGTCTTACGTAAAAAAAATATGTCCCATGTGTGGGAAAGAGTTCTTTGTTCTTGAAAAGGCTGAGGAAAAAGCAACTTACTGTACTTTGGCGTGCCTGATAAAAGCCCAGAGTAAAGTTGAATCCAGAGGTATGACTTTTCCAAGCTTTAGTTGAACGTTTGTAATGTGAAAAAACTAAAAATGCGGAGAACATCCTTAAAAGGAAAATGTTTTCCAATCTTTTTATTTTTACAATTCCTTTTATCGTCCAGCGAGTTTTTTTGCGATTTGGGTTACATATCTACCCTGATAACGGGCCATTGCCAGTTCATTTTCAGAAGGCTGGCGGTTTTCATCTGTTCCTGCAATCGTTGAAGCTCCGTATGGGCTACCTCCTGTAATTTCATCCATTCTTCTTTGACGGTTTTCTGAATACGGAAGCCCGACAATGATCATTCCGAGATGGAGAAGGGTAACATGTGTTGTGAGAATTGTAGATTCCTGGCCTCCATGCTGTGTCCCACTTGATGTAAAGACACTTCCTACCTTTCCAACAAGAGCATCTCTACTCCAGAGTCCTCCAAGGCCGTCAAATACTGTACGCATCTGAGCGGTCATATTTCCATAGCGTGTAGGTGTCCCGAATATAAGGGCATCTGCTCCTGCAAATACATCTTCATACATACTCCTGGTAACCACGGGAATATGAGCAAAAAGATTTTTTGTTTCGATTGCCCCCATTTTTTCCAGGACTTCGTAAGGTAGGGTTTCAGGTACCTGATAAATCTCTACTTCAGCTCCTTTGACTTCTCTCGCTCCTTCAGCTATGGCTTCTGCCATTTTATATATGTGGCCATGAATACTATGGAATATTACGTTTACCTTAACCATTAAATCCCCCGTTAAAGCCAATTAAAAATAAGTAAAGCGCCTTAACTATATATGAAGTGAATTGATAATTCCGGAAAAATCCGGATCCCTTCTTAAAAATAATTTTCTAATACCTTATATAGCTTATTAGCAGGAGTTAAGTTTTTTCCCCTGGATCCGTACTCGTGATTTCCTTGTTTATTTCCTTGTTTATTTCCTTGTTTATTTCCTTGTTTATTTCCTGGTTTGTTCTTTAACCTGTTGAGGGTGCTTTGAGAACTAAAGAGGAGTACAAATTCCTTTGAATAAAACGTATCAAAATAGTTATTAGGCTATAGTGCTTTATAAGCTGGACATGCCTTCTCTTTCTATCGTAATGCCTTCCATGAATGAAGAAGAAACCATCCGAATTTGCATAGAGAAAGCTCAGTCTATATTCAAAAAATATGGTATAGAAGGAGAGATAATAGTTGCTGACAACTCGTCAGACAGGACCGCAGAAATTGCAGCTTCAATGGGTGCAAAGGTAATAGGCCCGATAAAAGGTTATGGAAACGCTTATCTAAAAGGGCTGGCCGAAGCAAAAGGAGACTATATTGCTATTGCCGATGCCGATAATACCTATGACCTGCTTGAGCTTGATAAGTTCCTGGATCCTCTTATGGCAGGAGAAGCGGATTTTATAATGGGTACCAGGCTTAAAGGTGATATCAAAAAAGGAGCTATGCCCTGGCTGCATCAATATATAGGCAATCCTTTCCTGACGGCAATACTCAATCTTCTTTTCGGGACGAGAATTTCAGACGCTCACTGTGGGATGAGGGCTTTTACAAAAGAAGCCCTTGAGAAAATGAACCTTAAAACTCACGGCATGGAACTTGCATCCGAGATGGTAATTGAAGCCGCAAAATGCGGGTTGAGAATAAAAGAAGTCCCTATTACTTATTACTCACGCCGGGCTCCCTCCAAACTTCGTTCTTTTCAGGACGGTTGGCGGCATATAAGGTTTATGATGCTATATCGCCCTTTACCTTTTCTTTTTCTACCTGGAGCTGTGGTTTTCGTCCTTGGAGTCCTGATAACCGGTTCTCTCCTTCTTACCGGAGATGTGGCAGAAAACAGGTTGCATTCCTTCATTTTAGGCTGTATGCTTTTGATTCTCGGAGGACAAGCTCTCTCTACTGGCGGTTATTTGAAAATGTATGGTCTTATCCGCGGGATGTACCCTAATAATAAGGGAAACACTACAAAATGGTTGAACTACCATTCTCTTGAAAAAGAGCTGTTTGCAGGTTCAATCATACTTATTGCAGGCCTCCTGCTTGGGCTGAAAGTAGTGTACACCTGGATCAGCTCAGGATACGGCTCTCTCTCGGAAGTGAAAAGTGCAGTTATTTCAATGGTGTTTGCCTTTATTGGCCTTCAGATGATTTTTTCGGCAATTATCCTAAGTGTAATGCTCCTTGAGGTGGATACTGACTGGTAAGTGGTGCAATGAAAATCGCTTTTGTGTACGATGCTGTTTATCCATGGGTCAAGGGCGGTGCGGAAATGCGCATCCATGAACTGGGAAAGCGTCTCTCGGCCAGGGGACATGAAGTACACATTTTCGGGGTCAAGTGGTGGGAAGGGGAAAATACCTTTGAATATGAAGGTATGATCCTTCACGGTGTTTGTAAAGCTCGAAACCTATATGTCAATGGTAGACGCTCAATTTCCGAGGCAATAATCTTCGCTATGAAGTTGTTCCCTGCGCTAAGGAAAGAAAACTTTGACCTTATAGATGTGAGTGTCTTTCCCTATTTTTCCTGTTTTACCGTAAAAGTGGTCTCAGTCTTCAAAAAAGTCCCTTCAGTATTTACCTGGCATGAGGTATGGGATGACTACTGGTATGAATATTTAGGGAGGGCAGGGATTTTTGGACTGCTAGTTGAGAAGGCAGTCTCCAAGCTATCAAGGAATAATGTTGCGGTCTCGAAATGGACGAAGGGTAGACTTGAAGGACTCGGAGTGCCTGAAGAAAGAATCACGGTTATCTCTAACGGGATTGATCTTAATAAAATCTCCGGGATTGAGCCCAATTGGGAAAAGAACCCTATGGGTCTTGAATGTAAAGCTTATGATCTTATTTTTGCAGGCCGTCTTATAAAGGAAAAAAATGTTGACCTGCTGATTAAAGCTGTAGCTTTTCTTAAAGCCGATTTTCCATATCTCAGGTGCTGTATTGTTGGGGACGGACCTGAAAAGTTAGCACTGGTGGAACTAGCAAAGAAAACCGGAGTTTACGAAAATATCGAGTTTGCAGGCTTTCAGGAGTATGGGACATTAATCGGAAAGATCAAGGCTTCAAAGATGCTTGTACTGCCTTCAAGCCGTGAGGGGTTCGGGATGGTGGTTATCGAGGCGTTTGCCTGCGGAATACCTGTGGTGACGGTCAGAGCAAAGTATAATGCCGCACAGGGACTTGTTGAAAATGGAGTTGACGGGTTTGTTGTAGAACTTGATGAGAGGGAGATTGCAAAAGCCGTGATAAAAATAATTGGGAATACTTCACGAAGTAAAAAAGCTTCGGAAGCCGCATTGCGGAAAGCTGACAACTATGACTGGGAAGAAATAGTTAAAAACATTCAGTTAATGTTTGAAGCTTGTATAAAGTAAAATTAAAGCTGAGTATCTGAGTATACCTGTATAAAAAGATTAGAGATTCTCTGTTTGAAGTGTGGGCATGAGTATTTCTCTATTCAGTTATTTC
>DUGT01000041.1:67972-69487 GCA_013331275.1 Methanosarcina sp.
TCTATTCTGTTACTTCTATACAGGTGAACGACTTACAAAAATTTAGTACTTTCTGTTTTAAAGCATTTCTACATTAAAATATTTGCATTTTAGAATTTGTATTTTAAAATATTTCTGTTTTAGAACATATTTGTTCCCTGAAGAATATTTGAAATAAATCAATAGTCATCTGCATTTTATGTACGGTTTTTAAGGATTCCGATAAGTTTTAGTTTTGCTTTTTAAGGTTTACTCTGAGTTTAAAGGTGCAATAAAGCTTTTTTCTTAAAATGATTCCCTTTAATCTCTTTATCATGAGAAGTAAGCTTATATTTAAGCCAGCTAATTTCAAGGCTGTCAGCAGGTTGATAGCCTGCAAAAAACGGAACAATGAATAAGTCAAGAATGGATGAGAATATGAAGATAACAAACTCATTAAAATCAATTTCCCGTTTTGCAACGGTACTAATGGTGTTATGTATTCTTCCTTCAGGAGTCTATGCTGCAGAAAATAGTACAAAATTTGCTCCTGTGCAAAACATAACTGAAGATAACTTCACCGACATTAGGGCCAATATACTTAATTCTATCAGTGAACAAATTACTGAGCTTCAAAGTTTCTATACTAATGTAAGTGAAACATCCAGTGCCTCCGAGCTTCAGCAAGTTCTGCGCAGTCAGACATGCGTGGACGGATGCGGACCGGATGGGAAGCACAGAGGACCTGATAGAATGAATAAGGGACCTTGTGGAATGCCTGGACTATTTAATCTTGATCAGGTAGAAAACGTAACCGATGACAATTATACTGATGTCCAGACCAACATAGTTAATTCAATCGGAAATATGACTGAAACGCTTAACAAGCAGCTGGAAAACACTACTGACGAAAACAGAACTGAGATGATAAATAAACAGATAACTGAGCTTGAAGATTTATCCACTAACGTAAGTGCAGCCTCCAGTGCAGCAGAACTGCAAGAAGTTGTATTAACTCATATGAAAACACAGGCTGTTGACTCAATTGAAAAAGAAATCGAACACATTCAAGCTAAAGTGAGCAAGAGTGAAAACACAACCAATGATAGCAATGAGAATGTCACAGAATTAAACAACAAAATCACGGAACTTACCACTCTAATGGATAATATCAACGCAGCTGAGTCCCTTGAGGATCTTGAAGAGATTATATCCTCTTCACAGGCAATGCCTGGAATGTGTTCTGGGATGGGTCCTGAACAAGATCCGATGCAGCATGGAGGTAATTTCCCAATGTGCCCCGGAAGAATGCCTGAAAACAGCGCCAATAATAGCACCGAAGCTTAAGTTTTGGCAGATTTAAAGTTTGATTAAAGTGAGATGGGAAATTAACAAGGAAAAAAGACGGAAAGTTGAAAACAAATTATACTAAATTTATCTTTCCATCTTTTTCCTGATATCTGGAAAAATAAATCTAAACCAAAATCCACTTTTGAACCAAAATGAAAACTAGAAATCCACTTTCAAACCAAAAACGAATACTAATAAAAATCCACC
>DUGT01000041.1:69735-70057 GCA_013331275.1 Methanosarcina sp.
AATGTCAAATTATCTCCGTTACATGTTCAGCTTAATACATGGACAATTTCTCTGTAGACTATTGAAACTTCATGATGTTGAACTGTCCAACCAATGAAAATTTTAAAATAAGTCACGAATCGATTTTATCTGTATCTTTGGAGAACAGGAGATTATTAAATGTTATTAAAAAAATGTCCAAAGTGTAGTTCCAGGATTGAAAATGATACATTCAGGGATTTTCAGTATTGCTCTGTATGTGGTTACTGGACAAGGAAAGATACTGCAAGGCTTGAACCATTAATAATCCTGGAGTAAAAATAATATGTTTGAACTCTTTTTG
>DUGT01000041.1:70262-73557 GCA_013331275.1 Methanosarcina sp.
CTCTTTTTGGAGTGACAATAATATGTTTGAATTCTCTTTTGAGTGTACCCGTTGTGGTACACTTCTCAAAAAGCAGATACTTGGCTCAAATGAGTTTTACTACTGCAGAAAATGTGGATCTATATCCTCAGCTGCATCCATGAAAGTGCCTGCTCAGTCTATGAATCAGCAAATTAATGTTGAGCTGACTAAAAAAGTTGTTTCTTTGAATTTGGTGTTATAAACAACCAGTAAAGTTTCTGATCCTGAAAAATGATTCTGACATGGTCCTTAACTTACTAATATAACTCTTAAAATCTTACTGAGTGCGAGTCAAATTGGTTTTGGCATCAATTCAAAGAAATGATGTAATGGACACTATTATTTTATATATTAAACCGAGAGTCTTCTAAGATAGCTACTCAAAATCTCGAAGAGGTCGTCTTGGCATTTACTAAGTATATAATATTTGAATATGTTTTTTCTGGAAAAAATATGTAAGACAAATGTTTATCTGTTTAGGGTCACATTGTTTAACTGGGTAATTATTTTCAATTAAAATAAAACAATTAAGAAAAACCACGAAGAGTTAGAAAAGTAGTTAAATTCCTATTTACATTATTTAGTGGGGTTAGGTCAGAATGGGTTATATTTATGATCCATATCTCAGTAGTCTTAGCACTGACAGTGTGGACTGCTTTATAGTTAAATTCCTGTTCACATTATTTAGTATGGATAGGTAAGAGTGAGTTAAGTTGTCTCCTCTTTCTCTGTAACTTGAGTACCGAGGTTTGGACTACTTTGACACCTGGTTAGAAGACTGGCTCGTGTTCCCAAGCAAATAATGCAGTAGTAAGCAGTTGTGTTTTTTATAAGCATTAAACATTTAAAACGGATATTTATATACACCTTAAATATATACATCTCAAAAACCAACCAAAAAATCGAAAAACTATATGGCAGAAACAGTTTATACAGCACGTACTCCAACATATTTTCCAGAGTGCGTCGCCACATTCTAGAGGATATACATGTCTAGTAAACCCAATCTATCAATTATAATCCCAGTCCATAATGAAGAGGAAAATATACTGGAACTATACGAAAGACTGTACAGTACTCTTTCACTACCGTCCTTAATTGAAATAACATATGAAATTATTTTTATTGATGATGGGTCTACAGATGGTACCTTTGAAGAAATAGAAAAAATAAAAAATTCTAAGGTTAAGGTTGTAAGATTTCAGAGAAATTATGGAAAGGCTGCAGCTCTGTCTTGCGGATTCAAACGGTCAAAAGGAGATTTTGTTATCACTATGGACGGAGATCTGCAAGATGATCCTAAAGAAATTCCCAGGTTTATAGAAGAATTAAAAAAGTATGATATGGTTTCTGGCTGGAAAAACAAAAGACAGGACCCTATTTCAAAAACATTGCCTTCAAAAGTCTTTAACAGGTTAACTCGGTTCATAACCGGAGTCAAAGTCCACGACTTCAATTGCGGATATAAAGCATACAATAACTATGTCGTAAAAAGCATAAATTTGTATGGAGAACTTCATCGTTACATCCCGGCTCTTGTTTACTGGAAAGGTTACACCGTAGGAGAGATTGAAGTTGAACATCACCCGAGAGTACACGGAGAATCAAAGTATGGGATTGAAAGGCTATTGAAAGGATTTCTTGACCTTATTACAGTTACGTTTCTGATGATGTACAAAAAGAGGCCTCTACACGTTTTCGGAGGTATAGGAATCCTTTTTGGGTTATCCGGGGTGATTATATCCATATATTTAATAGTTTTGTGGGCTGTAGGACTAAAAATAGGAGATAGGCCTCTTCTCATGCTCGGGATCTTACTTACAGTCACTGGGGCTCAGTTTATTTCCCTTGGCCTGATAGGAGAACTGATCACGAATTCGAGAAATAACGATGATTATGTCATAAAATACGATAGCTATGAACTGGAAAATGGCAGGTAAAATTATAGTTACTTCAGTTTTAACGTTTTACAGCTCCTTAGAAAACTTATCCAGATCAGTTCCAAAAGGTTGAAGTTTATGAGTAAATATATCGAGTATGCTGGCTTCTTCAATTCAAACTTATGGAGATATTATTTCACAAAGTTTTCTACATAGCCTGAGAAATTACCCGTAAAAATAGTAAATTTTCCATAAATGATAAAAAGTTAATTATAACTCTTCAGTGGAATCCGACCATAACTTAATAATATCTCTGAAATTCTATACAAAGCAACAATTAAAGAATAGAATTTAAAAAGAGGATTAAAAAAGAAGATTTAATAAAAAGAATTTAAAAAGAAGATTAAAAAAAATAACTTAAACATAAAAGCTAAAAATATTTAAAAGAGATTAAAAATTAAAAAATTAAAAAAACTAAAAAGTTCTGAAAATTAAAAAATTCAAAGAACTAAAAGATTCCAAGAATTAAAAAATATTTAAAAAATTAAAAACATATATATAATTAATTTGCCAAGTGGCTAACTAGAGGTTGATCTCACATAAACTTAAACTAATCGAGTAAAATCATAATCGAGTTTTACCCATGAGAGGAACAATGATATCGGGTACACCGAAATGGCTAAAAAAGCACTTAATTAATAGCCAAATATTGACTTTTTCCAAAAAAAGTTTGAAAGAGCATGCCAGTGTCTTAATACTGTATACTTTATTAACTTCTATACTCACTTATCCTGTGGTTTTCAATATACGCAATCATATTCCTGGAGACGGTGACGCGTTCCAATGGATAAGAATACTCTGGTATATGCCAGTAGCGATATTTAACCCTGGACTAACAAAATTAACACACGATTATTTAATATTTTATCCGGATGGAATCCCAGCTTCACCCTTTCAATCGGCATTTAATCAAATCCTCTCATACATTTTATCCAGTATAATGGAAATTCACGTCGTATACACCATACTATGGTTATTCTCATTTATTTTTGGGGCATACGGTGCATATTTGCTTGTAAGGTATCTGACTAATGACAGAACTTCTTCTTTCATTGCAGGAATTGTGTTTGCTTTCTCACCTTATCATTTTGTACATGCACTTGGCCATTTTGGGGCAACCAGTATTGAATGGATACCTTTCTGCGCTCTTTATTTAATGAAAATGTTTAAAGAAGGCGGAGTTCGAAACAGTTTTTTTGCGGGGATATTCTTTATTCTAGTAGCCATGAGCGACCTTCAATATATGGTATTTATGGGAATTTTCGTGATGCTACTATTCACATATGAAATTTACATTTCCTTAAAGGAAAAAAAAGTAAATTCTAAAGAGATAA
>DUGT01000041.1:73687-76033 GCA_013331275.1 Methanosarcina sp.
TAAATTCTAAAGAGATAACAAACTCTAAAGAGATCCTGAAACAAACTTTCTGCAAATATACCTTATTTGGATTTGTTTCGTTTATAGGTATAATACCTCTCACGCTGGAAAACATTCTAACAGCAACGTCCGGTAGCAACTTTTTAAAATTAGGCCCCTCTGAAGCGGTTATGTATTCAGCTGATTTACTGAGCTTTTTTCTTCCTTCGGTTTTGCATCCTGTTTTCGGAAATATTACTACAAACATTTACAGCAATTTTTCAGGAAATATCAGTGAAAACACGATGTTTATCGGATACACTGTGATTTTTCTCTCTTTATTTGCAGCTTATAGATTGAAGGGAAATAAACATGTAAAGTTCTGGCTAATAGCTGCCCTGTCTTTTTCGCTAATCAGTCTTGGTCCACTTCTTCACGTAAATGGTAAGACCTCATTTACAGAGTTTAATACTACTGTTCCTCTTCCGTATTTAGTTTTGTATTATGTGATCCCATTTCTGGACAACTGCCGAACAACCGGTAGATTTTTTGTAATTGCTTCTCTCTCATTCGCGGTTTTGGTGGGTTATGGAACTACAGAATTGTTAAAATCTAACCGGATTAATAAAAAGGTGTCTGCAATTGTAATAACCGGTTTGATAATCTTCGAATGTTTGGCAGTTCCTGTATCTTTATCACCTGTTGATGAACCCTCATTTTACAAAGAGATTTCACAGGATAAAGATAACTATGCACTGCTTGAAATTCCTGCAACCAAAGATTATTTAGCAGGTTCAACTATCATTTATTACCAGACAATACATGGAAAACCTGTTGTAGGTAATTGGGCTGCTAGATATCCGTCTACTGCGAGAGATTTTGAACTAAAGACACCTGTGGTAAGAGAATTAACCTATTTGCAGCCTTTTACTGATGATATTCTGGACCAGGATATAAATGAAGTCGGAACATCCATTTTAAATTATTATAACATATCGTATATTGTTTTGCATACAAACTATATGAATGATGGAGATATCGACTTTATTGAGAAACTGATACAGAAAACATTAAACACAGAAAGAAAAACCTATGAAAAAGATTCTCTAATCGTGTACCATGTCAAAAAAGAGCCTTTGAAATCTTTTATGATTTTAAAAGACGGATGGAATCAGCTGGAACATATAAGTGGAAAACCTGCCAGATGGATATCAGACAATGCTACAATATTAATTCACTCAGATAGCGTCAGAAATGTTACGTTAAATGTTCAGGCGTTCAGTTTCTACAGTCCGAGAACACTGGAGATTTACAATAATGAAGATCTTCAAGGCAGACAAGCTATCACTACAGATTTTTCCAGCATGTCTGTCCCAATTAGCTTAAAGAAAGGCGATAATCTCATCCTTCTGCATGTGCCAGAAGGATCTGAAAGCCCAAGTGAAATCCCAGAGTTAAATAGTAAAGATGACAACAGGGAACTGAGTATAGCAGTTCAAAAGATTCAATTAACTTGAGCAATAGCAGTCCAACAGACTCAATTAACTTGAGTAACAGCAGCGTAAAGTGAGTGAAAGTATCATGATTAAAAGAAGAATAAACAACAGGATTTCATAGCACAACAAGAGTAATATTCATCAGAATGTGTTTCCAGAATGAAATGTGCCTCAAGATTTGCTCGCTTCATTGAAGGCTGCAGAAACTCTTTGATATAAAAAGGCGTTGCTTACTATCTTTTTGACATCGTCTTCAGTATAAATGTGCTATCTACAATATATAAGTTCTCTAATCAAGATTCAGGTTCTGCATTACTTCTTTTTTATAGTTTTGATGAGAACTTTCTTATCAGAACTATTGCCATCAAGTGCTCACAAAAGAGGAATTCTTTTCTGATCAATAACTACGGAAATAGAAAAATGAAAAAATAGGTTGGTGCTTATATATCTCGTGAAAGTCAAGCCACAAGTAAAATAGCTTGAAATTTCATAAATTATTAGTTATCTAAAACGGACATCAGAGGAAATGTTTTAATTCTTAATACCAACCTGACGAAAGTAGGTTATATTACTCAAATATCTGATTTAACTTTAATTTTTTACTTACTTTGTATACGTAAACACAGATAATTATTGCAAGGACTGTTACACCATATGGAGTGAAAAAATTATTAATTTTGAGAATATTAATAGTAAGTTTACTTATCAAAGGTAAAATTACCGGCCAATGAAATAAATAAATTTGAAACGAATATTTCCCGCATAGTAGTAGTAATCCTTTTAAATACTTGAAATTTATTAGTAGTCTAGAAAATAACATCATAAATGGTGGAAACGTTATTCCATATAATAAAATAGCATATTTATGTGC
>DUGT01000087.1:0-255 GCA_013331275.1 Methanosarcina sp.
GTAGCACAGTTGGCTAATTACCCAAACAGCTGAAAACCTTTGCTGCAAACGATTACAGGAGTACCAAAAAATCAACGGTACTAATTATGGTACTAACTTTTTGAAAAAACCCCATAATCACCAATTTTTAGCTTTCAGGTATCATTACATTTATTAACTTCCGTTAACAACGCGAGGGGGTGCACCCCTTACGGGACGGCACGTGTCGATGGCTTCAATCCCACATAAAATTTTTCCCCATTTTTTCAAAATATT
>DUGT01000087.1:446-3104 GCA_013331275.1 Methanosarcina sp.
AAAACGAACCACGACAAACCGAACGAATCGGCACGAATCACCGACAGGGGACGAAAAACCCTTGCATATACCATACCATTAATGTATATTTGGATGTTAATAAGAGTTAATTAATATAGATTAACTAAACATTAAAGGGTAACAATATGGATATTAGGGATTTAAAACACAAGGAAGTAATTACGGTCGATGAGGCTTGCCTAATCACTGGACTGGGAAAACGTACGATGAGAGCACTGGCGACGTCCGGGAAGATTCCGGCACACAAGCCTAACGGACGGCATATCTATATCGATAAGCAAGGTTTAATCGACTGGATGTTAGGGCGGTGAGAAGTATAAGGATTAATGCAGGATTAAGATGGAAAAAGAAGAGTACAAATATTTACACGTGCCGATTCAAATGATGCGGGGCTTTGTTGACAATACGGATAAAACGATAAACAGTATAGTGTATTATAGTGCACTAACATTCTCTCAGAAGGACTGGGTTCGGGAGCTGGGGGATGATTATTTTATCGGGCAGTTCATTTATTTATATCATAACGACAGACAATGCCTGCCGGATGATTTGGCCGACCGGATGGATGAATATATTAGCAGCGGGGAGTGTTCATCCGACAGAAACGGATTTAATAAACATGGTGAATTTGATCCGCAAGAAGAAATTGACAAGCTGAAAATCGTGCTGATGGGAGACGATTATTTTTTGAGCGAAATTTTGTCTTTTTGTCGATTTAGGTTTGCTTGTGATTTTTTGGGGGTAAGTAGCTTTCTATCGGAGGGTTACGCCTGGGCAAAAAGTGTGGAAAATATCATCCCGGTAGGAACGTCAACGGTTATGATCGGATATGATCCCCTAAAAGAGTTTTTGGGAAACAAGAAAACGGAAAAGGAGAAAATGAAATTTGCCGTGTATGTTGGTATCTGTTCCATTATTGGCAAGAAGAAATATTATCACACAAACAGGGAATTGATATTTGCCCGTGCTTTGGGTTACCATTCAGTTGCCGAGATTAAAGCGGATAATCCCAAACTTTGGGGAAAATATAACACTCGTAAACGTATCATTACATTTTTGGAACAGCTTGAAAAAGAAAAGAAAGTTGTTTTTTATACTACAAAAACAATGCGGGGGATTCACGTCGGATACTGCAAAAAAATTACTTACGAAGCTATGGTTGAGAAAATACAGAGCAAAAAAATCGATGACAGCGTACAGGGCAAAAGACAACAAAAAAGGGAAACGGAACGACGAATAATCGAAAAACTAAAAGAGGAAAAAGGAATAAAAAAGGGTAAATCAAATGGGATTTAATATGGAACATCAAAAGGAACATCAAAAGGTACACCTTAAACAATGTATTAAACAATGTTTGAAACAATGTTTAGAAACAAAGTTTGAAACAAAGTTAAAAGATAATAGCATATTTCATATGCCTATGTTACTTTTTTTTCTTTGGTTTAAGGTGAATTATACAGTACGCATAGATCCTATGTTGACAATAAACAAGTATAAATTTCGTGCGTACACGAGAGGAGGTAGCAAATGAAAGAATTTTTGATTGAGCAGCTAAAAATGAGACGCACCGACGTCGGGAAGTACAATACGATATGGGAGAACGATGAGTGGGTTCTAATATGGAACCGCACCAACGGACAAATAAAACTTAAACCAAAGGATGGGAGGGATGACAGAGGATTATATTGACGACTGGGGGGATGATTTACACGATTACACATTCCATTTGCTGATGTGTGAACTCGAAAGAACGGAAGAAAAAATTCGTATGTGGGAAAACGAAAAAGATAATAATTTAAAAATTGATTGACATGATTGAAGAAGAAAAAGCACCCGTGTGGGCAGAGAGATTGATTAACAGGCTTGATGAACTCGAAAAGAAGCTTGAAAAAAAGGAAGAGAAGCCGTTGTTTGCTGCATTGAGATCTGAACTGGATATGAATGCAGAGATGAACGGACTTCCGGTAAAGGAAAAAAAGAAGCCGATTGATGACAGGTTCAGGGCACTACGTAATGATATTGATATGAGCGACCTGGGAGACAGTATATAGGCGGTCAATGTTTATCACAGTTTTACCTCGACCAAGTCGGTAGTATTATTAGGAAACAAACTACACTACGGAGCGGGGGGTACACAATACTTCCCGCTTTGTTTTGTAGGCGTAATCTTAACCCTAATCAGATAGCTTATTTGAGGGGAAACGGTACGAGAATGAAAAGAAGATTTGGGGAGGAGATAGGGGAAACCAATATACGAAAGCGGCAAGTGTTCAATTTGAACACTTGACAAAACCTACAAGTAAAAAACTTGCAACCGAGAAGCGACCGAAATTAAAAACCCATCACATTTATCAATAATCACCCTTTTAGATATAGATAATATCTATANNTATATTTGTGGCTGTTAATAATACTTGAAAAATATCTGAAAATATTGGATGCTTTGCATCTGAGCTATTAGAAGACAATGCCGGAAACTTAGTAATAAAAGAATCTAATTTCATTTGTCCAATCTGTGGGTCAGAAATCATTATTTAAGTGAAGAAAAAAGAATAACTATAAAATTTAATTATCATGAAGAAAATTACACTTGTTCTTACTCTTGCGTTTTTGGTTGGTATGGTGAATGCTCAATAC
>DUGT01000072.1:0-774 GCA_013331275.1 Methanosarcina sp.
AGATGATGAACTTCGTGCTCATCAATTGTGACAATAAGTACACCTGTTTCAGGATTAAGTATCCTATGGGCAAGTTTTAGTCGTTTCTTCATCATAGAAAGCCACTTACTGTGTCTATAAGCATCGTTTGAATCTACATAATCATTATTATATTTCCAATCTCTTGCCCCTGTGTTATAGGGCGGGTCAATATATATACAATCCACTTTTCCCTCATAAAGGTATTCTAAAAGTTGAAGGGCGTGGTAGTTGTCAGCTTCAATAATCGTATGCCAAAGGTTGTCATCTGCCGCATTAAGTACTTTATCGATAGGCTCAAGGGAAGGGAAAATTGGCTCCCCAAACTGTGCAACAGATACGATTTCGCTAAGTGGGATGGCTTCAATCTCAAGAGTAATTTTATCCATGCAGGTAGCAGTTTCGCCATCTATTTCCTTTACTATGTATATATTATTCATTTTGCCTGTTTTTCGGGCAACAAATGAACCTCGTTTAATGGGTACGCTATAAAGTGGAGTGCATTCAGGAACATGCTCCTCGAAAACTAAGCCGAATTTTTTATTCTTACTTAACCGATTTACTTCCTGCGCAAGCCGCTCACGGAGTACCGGATCGGTGATTTGCTGTAGTAAGTTTTTAATAACCGCCATGTAATTTCATCTCCTTAATTGCTGTCAGTTTACTATTCTGTTTCTTGCTCATCATTTGATCCAAAAGTGGATATAGGTTTATGTTTAGTTTCTGCAGTTTTGCGGCTCCAAGATTTGCCGAACA
>DUGT01000072.1:982-2756 GCA_013331275.1 Methanosarcina sp.
AATGCAATAAATACCTGTTTGCCCATATCCCCGCATTCTTGATAAAGGCTTAGTATTTGTTCAAAGTCGGCATCTTCTATGCGCTTAACAATGCTTGAATCATGAATCAATGCAGGAAGGGGGGTCAAAGAAAGCATGCTTAAATCATAGACAACAAGCCCTTTATATGCCGTTCCTTCGCTCTTGTCGTTAGGAGTTTCAAACTCAAAGGATTTATCTGGTTTTAATGTCAATACAGGAGTAGCCCTATCACCGCCGGTAATGATATCATTAATTCTTTTCATTTCAGCGTTTACCTCAGATTCTGCACTTTCAAGCGCTTCCTCCTGTTTTCTACGTAGGTTGGCAAGTATATCCTCAATTTCCTTGCGTTTCTTCGATTGTTCCATTTCATTTTGCATAGCTTCATTTTCATCTTCGAGCCTCTCAATCTCACGGGATACACGTGCATATTGTGTGAGAATAGACTGGGAAAGTGTTTTTGCTACTCCAGTGTCCTCAATCTGTTTTTCATAAGAGGTGATGTCGGCATCTATGTATTCAATTTGCGGTACCAGCTGCGATACCTCTTCCTCAATATCTGCACGGAGGAAGCTATTAATTTTAGCGTGGAAGGTTTCCACATCGTTAAAGGCATCAATATTGGCTTCCGGGAAAAAGCGCAAAAGGGCCGAAAAGTCTTTCCTCAGAACACCATCATTTTCAGGCATATTATTTTGTACAGCGTTAAGCTGCGATGTAAGGAGACTTTTTCTTCTGATAAGCCTGCCCAGCTCTTTTTTTATATTAGCGAGCTTTTCAGCTTGCTTGGAATCAATCCCAAGAGCCTGTAAATTAGCTTCTTCATTTTGTTGGCATAGTTTATCTCTGCGCTTTTCTAAGGCTGTAATTTTTTCCTTATTCTCGCCAATTTTAGCTGTGATGTCTGAAACTGACCGCTCAATTTGTTTGCTTGGTTTAATACCATAGCTTTCTTCGGCAGTTTTAAGCTTCTGTATATCCTGAAATTTGTCCAATAATTTCAGTAGATACTCTACAGCCGTAGCCATAGTTTCACGTTCACCTTGTAAAGGCTTATGTTCATTGTGGTTGCCGTGTCCGTAAATGCGGAAAAAGCGATCGACAATCTCGCTAAAGCTAATACCTTGAAGATGTATCTTATATTCATCAAAAAGAAAGCCCCGATATTTTTGCAAAGGCATTTCTTCAATAACCCGGAACTTACTATCACACCGATTCACAACAGAAGGACGGCTTGTACTTCTGGAAAAGAAGTAGGATATACCGTCAAATTCAAAGATAAAGTCAATTGTGTGATGGTCAATATGATTTATAACATCCTTAGCAGCCTTGGTATAACCATCCCCACCAAAAACAAAGTCTAGTATAAGTAGGAAGGTAGTTTTTCCGATAGCATTACTGCCATCAGAGCTGCCAAGGACAACATTAAGCCCAGTGCGGAACGCTTCCGGCTGAGTTTTAAATTTATCGCATATTATTTGTTTTAACATAGCGCAGAACCTCCATACCTTCAGGAATTTCAATCTGTCCAAGTTTATATAAACAATCAAGAGCATCAAGAAAAACACTTATTTCCGACACTTTTGTCCGTGTTGCTTCAAGTAACTCATGGGGAGTCATATCCCGTTCCTCCAGTTTCTCAAGGATAGGTGCGAACAAGGATATTACGCTATCTGAGTAAGAATTAACTTTGCTTGGCATTCTCATTGAATAAATCACACCTCTTTACTAAGTATCCTATTATTATCTCACA
>DUGT01000150.1:0-3739 GCA_013331275.1 Methanosarcina sp.
CTTGTTTTAGTGGATCTTGCTCACGAATTGTTTCAGTAGCTCATTTTGCACCAAAAACCGCAGAGTTTCAATCCTTGTTTTAGTGGATCTTGCTCACGAATTCCGAGAAGTCTTTTTGCATCCCACGGATATAATAGTTTCAATCCTTGTTTTAGTGGATCTTGCTCACGAATGACGTTCTTAATGTTATGGCAGACGGTGACGTTGAGAGTTTCAATCCTTGTTTTAGTGGATCTTGCTCACGAATAAAACTACCACTTACAAAGATCGCATGGAGTGGGTTGAGTGTTTCAATCCTTGTTTTAGTGGATCTTGCTCACGAATAGTTCAACTGAAAGAAAACATATTGATACTTTATTAGCTGGTTTCAATCCTTGTTTTAGTGGATCTTGCTCACGAATTGAAAGAAAACCATTTGGTGATAAGTCTTCTTACTGTTAGTTTCAATCCTTGTTTTAGTGGATCTTGCTCACGAATCACTGGATGTGGGAAAACTGCAACAACTCAATTTGTATGTTTCAATCCTTGTTTTAGTGGATCTTGCTCACGAATAGGGCAAAAATTTCCGTTATTTGGCTAGAAAAGGCCTGAAATGAGCTCTTTTTTTGGGTCCAAATTCTTGTTGGAAAATTATCAAACCCTTTATAAATACAAGAAAAACAGGGTTTCTAGCAGTTTGGAAACATCTTGGTATATGTTTTTCTTTCTATTTAATTTTTGTATTTTAAATCATTTCAAATAAATCTAAGGGCTGGACTAATCCAATAATATTCTGCTGTTTTTAAAACATTGAATTCAACAGTTTTCTTATCAAAAAGTTGAATTCAATCCAGAATTAACAAACGAATAAAAATATTCTTTTGTACTATTTAATTTTATAAATTTACTATATTGATGTTACATATATTTAGAAATGTATTTATAGCAAAAAGAGATTAGTCTTGTTTGTCTTATTTTTTGTGAAGAATGTATTCCAATATTGTTATGTTTTTCTGGTAAAGTGTTATTCAATCTATTTAAAATTACTGAAAACACTACTGGTATGTAATACTGTTTCAATAATTTAATGTAACTACGAGGAAGGAGGAGTTTAAATCAAGAAAAATCAGCAATATATCTTAATAGGGGCAATAGCCATAATTATTGCGGCTGCTGTTGCTTTTATGCCGGGTAATGAGCCGGCAAGTTCGGCTTCCATGATGTCGGATGGATCAGTTTCCGGAGGTTCGGATAATTTAACTTCCGAAAACTCGAATAAATCGACTTCCCAGGGCTCGGATGAGCTAGTGGCAGCCGTAGGGGCCCATAGTGGAGAACCTGAAACCGGGTTTAACCCGATTACCGGATGGAGCTATAGTCGTGAACCGCTGGTCCAAAGTACTCTTTTTAAAAAGGACAGTAATGGGTCTCTGATCAAGGATTTAGCTACAAACTATTCTGTCAGTGACAATGGGTTGACCTGGACTGTTAACATAAGGGATGACGTTAAATTCCATGATGGAGTGCCTTTAACGGCCAGGGATGTAGCATTCACATTTAATACAGCGGCAAATTCCAGTGGAAAACTTGATCTCTCCATGCTTGACAATGCGGTAGCCCTCGATAATTACACGGTTGAATTCAAATTAAACGACCCACAGACGACCTTCATTCACAAGCTTGCAGCTCTCGGGATTGTGCCTGAACATGCTTACAATGAGACTTACGGAGAACACCCGATTGGATCAGGCCCATACCGATTTATTGAATGGGATAAAGGGCAGCAGGCAATCTTTGAGGCAAACCCGGATTATTATGGCCAGAAACCATACTTTAAAAAATTAACTTTACTCTTCATGCAGCCAGACACGGCTTTTGCAGCGGCTAAATCAGGGCAGGTTGACATGGCTGAAATTCCTTCTTCCTACGCTAATCAGAAAGTAGATGGAATGAAAATAGTTTCCCTTGATTCCATTGATTCGCGGGGAATAACCTTCCCAATGCAGCCCGATACAGGCAAGAAAACGGAAAACGGTTATTCAATTGGGAATAGTGTAACTTCTGATCCTGCGATAAGAAAAGCCCTGAACATCGGAATAGACAGGCAAGCCTTAATCAATGGCGCATTAAACGGGCAGGGCGAAGAGGAATTTACGGGCGTGGACAAACTGCCCTGGGGCAATAAGGAAGCTGCTTTTGAAGATGGAAAAATCGATGAAGCAAAGAAGATTTTAGCGGACGGCGGCTGGAAAGATACCGATGGTGATGGTATTCTTGAAAAGAATGGGTTGAAAGCGGAATTTACCTTACTGTATTCTTCAAACGCCCAGGATAGACAGGCATTATCCGTTGCATTGAGTGAGGAAGTCCAAAAACTGGGCATAAAAATTAAAGTCGAGGGTAAGAGCTGGAATGAAATCGATACCCTGGCGCATTCAACTCCGGTAATTTTCGGTTTTGGCACACTGGACCCAACTGACTTATACCTGAAATACTACAGCAAAAGCTACGACCCTTCAAACTACAACAATATAATAATGTACAACAATTCGATCGTGGATAACTATCTAAGGACAGCCATAACCAGCACTGATCAGGACACTGCCAATAAAAACTGGCAGCTGGCTGCTTGGGATGGAACAACAGGATTTTCTGAAAAAGGAGACGCTACATGGCTCTGGATTGCAACTATTGATTACCTGTACATTATGGACGAGGATATAGATATCGGAACTCCCAAAATACAGCCTCATGGTGCCGATATCTTTGGTAATATCCTGGAGTGGAAACGCACGGGAAGCTAAGCTGAAATCTGGATTTCAGTGAAGAACAGTCATGAAAGTCTTTTAGCAAGGCTGAGAACTGTTCCTTTAAGTTCTTAATTAAGCTGAGGATACAAAGCTCCTCAGTGTGACTCTTTTTGGCAAAATTTGATTAAAACTTGTGTTATTATTTTTGCACGCCTTTTTATACTTTGCACACGTTTCTCATATTTTGCATGTGTTCTCATGTTTTACCATGCTTTTATTTTTTAAATATAATACTCTTATATATTATTCTTAAATATCGTCTCATTTTAAATATATTTATCGTCTTTTGACCATCTTTTAGGGTCGCCAAAATTATACTTTTTCACTACATAACGCATCGATAATTTTCAGATTTAAAACAATACATAAAGTTTTTATTTAGTGTTACTAAACTCTCAAAGACTAATAATTAGTAACACATACATTTCGGAATGTATTTATAGTAAATTGTTTTAATTGTTATCTTATCTTTACTGAAAAAAGTAACATTTTATATCATATTTTTATCAAGAAAATGTTATTTAATGAAAGATTCCGATCATCTGGACAGGTTTAAAAAAACACTGACTTGACAATCCAATTCTTGCTTAAATGTTCAGGACTCTGGTAAAATAGAGGAGGCGTCTATATTCAGAAAAATCAGCAGTATCTACTGATAGGGACAGTAGTCATAACTATATCGGCTATCCTTATTTTTACATTAATGGGTCATCCTATTAGCTCGTCATCCCATGTTTCTGATGGATCTATTTCAGGGAGCTCGGATAAACTTGTTTCCGAGAACTCGGATGAACCAGCTTCTAAAGGCTCTGATGAACTGGTGGTGAACGTAAATTCACACACAGGTGAACCAAAAACCGGATTTGACCCGCTTATGGGATGGGGGTGTGGGCATGTGAATTTTGAGCCACTTATACAGAGCACTCTTTTTAAGTCAGCTGACGATGGAA
>DUGT01000150.1:3834-5188 GCA_013331275.1 Methanosarcina sp.
TTTTAAGTCAGCTGACGATGGAAACATAATAAATGATCTTGCTACGAATTACTCTGTCAGTTCGGATGGAAATACCTGGACTGTATATATTAGAGATGATGTCAGGTTCACTAACGGTGAAAACTTAACTGCAGAAGATGTGGCATTTACGTTTAATACTGCAATTGGAAGTAACTCCGAACTGGATATGAGTAATCTCGAAAAAGCCACGGCAATAAATAACACTGCAGTTGAATTCAAACTGAAAGAGCCTCAGTCCAGTTTCATATGGAGACTCAGATACGTTGGGATTGTGCCGGAACATGCATATAAAAAAGAAACCTATGGAGCCAATCCGATAGGATCTGGACCATATAAACTCGTAGAATGGGATAAAGGGCAGCAGGCAATCTTAGGATTAAACGAAAATTACTATGGAAAAAAGCCATATTTCAAAAAAATAACCATGCTGTTTTTGGATAAAGATACTGCGTTTGCAGCAGTAAAATCCGGGGATGTTGACATAGCTGAGATTGAGATTAGCCATGCAAATCAGACCGTAGATGGATATAAGTTAGTAGATCTTCCGGCAGCAAGGGCTCAGGGACTATCCTTTCCTATGCAGTATTACACAGGCAAAAAAAGCCTTCAGGGAGACCCAATCGGCAATAATGTTACAGCAGACATAACAGTTCGAAAAGCCTTAAACATCGGTATCGACAGAAAAGCCCTGCTTGACGGAGTCATATACGGAAAAGGATCTGTAGAATATACCGGAGTAGACCAGCGGGATTTCTGGAACCCTGAAGCGAAAATTAACGATTCAAATCCCGAGGAAGCCAAAAAAATACTGGAAAACGCAGGCTGGAAAGACACCGACAGCGATGGAATTCGGGAGAAGAACGGAACTGAAGCCGAATTTAAGTTATACTACTCTGCTACTGACCAAACAAGGCAAGCTCTATCAGTAGCTGTAAGCGAACAGGCTAAAGAATTAGGAATAAAAATAGACCTTGTAGGAGCAAGTTGGGACGAAATCTACGCTAACCAGTATAGTTCAGCTGTATTATACGCTTACAGCAGTATAGATACCTTTAATCTCTACCAGCAGTACCACAGCAAAGAGGCCGACGACACCTACAGGAACCCTGGCCTTTATAATAATTCTATTGTAGACGGATATCTGGAAACAGCTCTGAGGTCCACAGATCAGGACCAGGCTACAAAATACTGGAAGTTAGCTGCATATGACGGAAATACCGGTTTTGGGCCAGCAGGAGATGCTACCTGGTTATGGCTGGTAACAATTGATTACCTCTACATGGCAGATGAAACCCTGGATATGGGTACTCCGCAAAGAAACGCAGGAGCAGAT
>DUGT01000150.1:5305-7312 GCA_013331275.1 Methanosarcina sp.
GCAGATATTTTAGGAAATATCTACGAATGGAAAAGAATAGACACAGCAAGCTCGACTTCCAAGTGATACTTTACCCGGTAATTAATGGATAACCGAGCCTTTAGTTCTGATCTTGCAGGCTCAGTTACTCACTTTTTCTTTTATTGCTATCAACAGTCGAGTTTAATGACTGACTATAAAAGGTACTAAAATGTTTATTTTCCAGGATTTAACTCTATTCTGGTTTAAAAAAAGAAAAAAACCTTGAATAATACCCAGAAATAGTTTACAGGCCAGTATTCACGTTAAAATGGACACCACTATAGAATAATTATGTATGAGGGAGTAGCGTGTCAAACAATGAAAAAATAGCGAGCTTCATCGGAAAAAAGACACTCAGGTTGACAAGTCTTTTGATTATAGTTTGTTTTGCAAGTTTCATGCTTATCCAGTATTCGCCTATAGATCCCGTTAGAGCCTATATTGGGGAGATGCCAGTAACCGCAGAGCACAAAGCTAAACTTGAAGCGTACTGGGGAGTTAACACTCCTCCACAGGAAAAATTCCTCAATTGGGCCGGAGATATTCTTAAAGGAGACTTTGGGACTTCTCTGATTTATAGAACTCCAGTTATTGACGTCATTGAAGAACGATTTACAGCGTCTCTTATCCTGATGGGGATTTCCTGGCTGCTTTCAGGAATTCTGGGGTTTGCTTTAGGAATTATAGCGGGCGCGAATCAAGGTACGTGGGTTGATAAGACAATAAAAATTTATTGTTATGCTCTGGCTGCTGCACCTACGTTCTGGCTAGCACTACTGCTTCTGATGGTGTTTTCTGTATATCTGGGTTGGTTCCCAATAGGATTACGTGTACCTATAGGGGTTACAGCTGACAATGTGACGTTTTTTGATTGGCTTAAGCGTTTAATTCTCCCTGCGATAACTTTGAGTTTATTAGACATTGCCAAAATTACAATGTTCACTCGAGAAAAATTAATCGAAGTTCTATCCAGTGATTATGTCTTATTTGCAAAAGCAAGAGGTGAAAAGGGGCTGAATCTGATTTTGAGGCATGGAGTTCGAAACGTTGCACTGCCGGCCATTACTCTGCAGTTTTTAGGGTTCAGTGAATTGTTCGGAGGCACAGTCCTTGTTGAACAGGTATTCTCGTATCCCGGAATCGGACAGACTGCAGTATCAGCAGGACTGAAATCCGATGTACCGCTGCTTTTGGGAATAGTCATCTTCAGTACTTTATTTGTTTTCTTTGGAAACCTGATCGCTGATATTATCTATGAATTTATTGACCCCAGGATAAAACAACAGGAGGCATTGGTATGAGTACTGTTGTTGTGACAGTTAACAGGGGACTATTCGGAGGATTAAACCTCAGGCAGAAAACGCTTCTGATAATAGGTTCCACTTCACTTTTATTGCTTGCAATTGTGGTTTCCAGCGTGTTTTTAGGCGAGGAACCGCTACAGACCAATTTCGGCTCTAAAAACCTTGCCCCTTCTCTGGAACATCCGTTCGGAACGGACTGGATGGGAAGAGACATGTTTATAAGGACTCTGGAAGGATTGGGCCTAAGTATATTGGTTGGAGGGCTCGCTTCCACAATTAGTACTCTATTGACCTTAATTCTGGGATTACTTTCAAGTGCGGGAAAAACTGCAGACTCCTTTGTATCCTGGTTGGTAGATATCTTTCTTTCAATTCCTCATCTGCTTTTAATAGTTCTCATTTCCATAGGAATTGGGGGGGGAGCAGCAGGAGTTATCACCGGAGTTGCATTAACGCATTGGCCGAGCTTAACAAGGGTCGTAAGAGCAGAAACCAAGCAGTTGAAAACCCAGGAGTATATTCATATCTCCAGGAATCTTGGCAGGTCAAAATGGTGGATAGCTACAAGACACATTCTACCTCATCTGGTTCCCCAGATACTGTTAGGCACAATTTTAATGTTTCCACATGCGATTTTACACGAAGCTTCAGTCACATTCCTGGGATTCGGGCTTTCACCACA
>DUGT01000150.1:7567-7690 GCA_013331275.1 Methanosarcina sp.
TGATAAATCCGAAAATTGCTCATGAATAATTTTTCTTCCGTTATTAGACTGGAAATGTGCTGGATAAAAAATGGTGCTGACCTAGAGGTGTACTTGATTAGAAATATGCTGGCCTAGAAACGT
>DUGT01000044.1 GCA_013331275.1 Methanosarcina sp.
CTCCACGGCGCGAATGTGATGAAATAGCTGAAAAAATACCTTCGAAAGAATCATCCGAGAAGATATCTTACGAAGACATTAAACAACACATCGGACATAACATAGTATGCGTGCAGTATGCTGGAAGTGTTAATGTAGCTATCGAGTGCGAAACCTGTAATCAAGTAATAATCAGCTTTGATTGCGATGAGTAGTGATTTAATTATCATGCCGTAGTTATGAGTGTTCTTGGTGAAAAAGGGAGGCGATATGCTTGATGCTCCAAAAACCCGGCACCAGGAACGGCCCATGCACGAGAAAGTGCGGCCATATTAGGTGCCAATCTATTCGGAAAAAAGCAAAATCCAAATGTAGACTGTGTAGGAAACCTATTGGTTACAATATTTGCTATGTCGAGTACGAAAGCAGATTGTTCCACGCCGATTGCTTGAAAAACAATAGGCTTACCTATTAAGGAGGGATTTTTTATGTTTGGAAAACTCAGCACAAGCGATTATGTCGCTTTAAGACTATCTTATAGTCTTAAAGATTTTACTTTTGATTTTGAAAAATTCTGCGACCTTCTCACTAGTAAAGGCTTTGATACTTTTGCGCCGCGCCGCCGTACCGCAGGAGAAATCTTTGAAACTATTACTGGCCGGTTAGGGCGCACTTATCAACAGGGCGACATCCGCTATAAAGTTGTAGTAGCTGAGGCTACGGAAAACAAAAGCGACACCATCGAACGGGTTATCCTAGCCGCAGCTATTAACCGTCAGAAACGGACTGTTACTGACGGCGACAAAGTTGCTAGATTGTTATTTGACAAGACCACGGAAAGCTTCCAGTGTATAACTACTGAAGTTCATCCTCCTTGGCATTGTTCAAATATGAATGAAGATCTTAAGGATTGCCCAGCTTTTCTCATTGACTTGCTAGGTGATATTCCTGCTGCTATGGCAGAAGAAAAAGAACTAGCTTCTTCTGGTCAGATTCGCAGTACTTTCCAGCGCATTATATCATCTGTTGGAATTCCGGTAGAAGATATAAAAGCTGCCTGGACTATTCCAAAAGAAGCAGAAGATGTTGCTTTTGGAATAAAAGAAATGGGTAATGTAATTAACAAAAACCTGGCAGAAAAAAAGGTTAGAATTGATCTTCTGCCAATAGTGGATGATGAAGAAATCAAAACTGAGTTGGCAGAAGACGCAGTTGTCTTCGCAACTCAGGAATTTGAAAAATTTCTCTTGAGAGAACAGGAGAAAATCGAAGTAGCAGATGATCCGGATAAGGCACAAGAAAAAGCCATGGTTCGCTTCAATAAAGAAGCAAGCAAAATAATAACTTTAATCCGGAAGCACCGTGCTACTCTGGGAGACGCTATTGAAAAAATCGAGAAGGCTGAAAAACGTTTCGAGGAAAACCTTAAAGTCTTTGAGGTTGAACCGGAGCTAGAGAGAGCGGTATCGTAATCGAGAGTAATCCGCAGTAGGCAGTAATGCCTGCTGCGGATTATGTCATAAATGTGAAGGAGGAGGGGGATAGGTTTGAGTAAGAAACTGAACCACAGCAGACACCTTGATTACTATGCTACAGATGTCGGCAATAGAGTTTATGCAAAAGCTAAAAGTACACCAACTGCTAAGCAAGTGAAATTTTATAAAAAACTATATGCAATGTGCAAGGAACACGGCATTGACACAAACACAGGTATTTATACCCGGACAAGAGCAGATTACGCATGGAATATAGACAAGTTAATAGGGAGACTACAGGAACAAGGAGTAGACGTAAAAGGCAATAGCAAAAAAGCTGTTTGGGTGTTAGAACATAAAAGTGATAGACGGGGAAATTACTACACCAAGGAAAGTATAGAAATACGAGATGATCCACAGGAACATCCAACGAGAAGGGCTATAAAAGTAAGTAGCGAAATTGTGCAAGGGTTAAGAAACGACGACTAATTTATAATGCACATTTCAAAGAAATGATGCAATATAGGCAATTCTGTAGAATGTAGATCCCGTCAATATTAATAGGAATATCCAGATAACTGGAGCATTTTTCATGCCCAGAAAAATAAAAATAACGATTCACATCGTTATGGATTATTATTTTTATATTATATTTTTTGGAGAACATAGTTCTCCTAAGAATCGCCACTACTTAGTTGCAGCTAGATTATTAGTAAATAATTATAATAATAATATTAATTCCCTCCTTTCAAGGTGGGATGCCATATGTATATTCAATAATCAAAAAAAGTATTCCCAAAAGCCTTGCATTTACTAGGTTTTTTTATGCCCAAATCCGGGATGATGCTCAACAATATCGCTGCTACCCTTGGTGTATCAAGCAAGTATACAACAAATAATTGGAGCGCAGATCGTGAAAATTTTTCCCCATTCAAATTTTCACGATCCCTGTTTTTTTATTCGATTAGTAGAACGTAAGTTTGGCAGGATTATTATATATTCTAACGAATATCATAAAAAACGGCACCCCTATCGAGGTGCCATATAAGTTCTGATGAAATAGGAGTTTGCGTAGACCCCTATTTCTTTTTTGGTTCTCTTTGAGAAAGTGCGCTTGCAGCAGCTGTTTTTGAAGTTTTACTAGTTTTGCCATCTCTTAAAACGTTAGAAGCAGCAGTGGCAGCCTTTGCGCTTGTAGTTTTTTTACCACCAGGCATATTTTAACCTCCTCTCTACTAAAATTTGGGTACCCATCAGCATTATACCTAATAGTGGATAAAAAATAAAATAGTTACACCCCTTAAGTTCTGGATGAACAAAAACTCTACAAAAAGCATTCGAATTCCTCTAACGCTTATTTCATTTTAAAAGTCTTTCTATCTCAACTTTTTGCGATCCTTCTTTTAACGGAGTATTGTGGGAACCGTTTTTCAATTCCTGGAAAAGCATAATTTTTTCCTGGAATCCCAGGGAGGGTATTCGTTCCATAAAAGAACAGCTTCTAAAACGCCACAGGGCGGCTTAAAAATACCTTCTTAATCGTTTGCACCAGAATTTAATTAAAACACCACCACGGGCTTAATAGGAGCCTGTTTTTTATTCTTTATAAGAAAAAGTAAGGAGTGAGAGCTTTGAACACTGTTAATCCTGAAAATTTCAACGATACCATGAAGGGGTATTTAATTCGTGCCCTGAGGGAAGCCGGAACCAGCGCTGAAGACCGCAGAAGAATATTCGGTGGTTTACACTGGGCCTTTGATTCACTGACGATGGAAGAAGCCAGAAAAGAATATGAGAAATACTGCAAAGGCGAAATCACCTTTGACTAACTAGGATTTTAGGCCGGAATTAATTTCCCGGCTTTTTTTGTTTTTATAGGAAATATTATGGGGGTGATTTTCATGCAGTTAATATTCATTTGTAATAACCAGGATAGCGGCCAAAAAGTAATAGCAAAGCTGGTAAAAAAGTACAAGCAAGAATATATTAAGGAGGTTTTGCAAAAAAATAATGAAAGCGGGCCTATATATTCGGGTATCAACCGAAGAGCAGAAGCTCAAGGGATACTCTCTACCGGAACAAATTGAATCTTGTAAGAAAAAAGCCAAAGAACTGGGAGCTACCGAATTCGAGATATTTCCCGAAGAAGGAGAAAGTGGCGCATACCTTGATCGGCCAGAACTAGAAAGGCTTTTGCAAGCGGTTTCATATGGTGAAATTCAACTCGTTATAACTCTCGATACAGATAGGCTTTCCCGAGATTTGGGAGGACAAATATATATAGCAAAAGAAATCGAGAAGCATGCAAAGTTGGACTTTGTAACTTATTCGAGAGGAGATCCAAATAATCCCGAAGACAATCTATTTTTTCATATCAAAGGTGCATTTGCCCAGTATGATAGAGCTAAAATCCGCGCGAATACTACTAGAGGGAAAAAACAAAAAGCTTTAACGGGTAAGATTGTTATTCCGGGAGGCTGGGCAGGTCATCCTGGAGCCTATGGATATAAATATATATATAAGAAAAAAAATAAAGATTCGCAACTTGAAATCAAAGAAGAAGAAGCTGAAATCATAAGATACATTTACAGCCTGGCCCATGAAGATAACTTAGGAATAATGAGCATAGCAAAAACACTAAACGATAAAGGTATCCCTTCTCCGAAAGGTAGTATATGGCATTGTAGTACCGTAGGACGGATACTGAGAAACGAATTATATGCAGGTATATTTTATAATTACAAGTATCAAACACTTATGACAGGAAAAAGAACATCGGGTGGAAAACGACAGAATATATACCGGCTAAGGCCACATTCTGAAAGGATACCCGTTAAAGTGCCTGCTATAATTGATCGGAAGGTATGGGATATTGTACAAGCTAAACTAAAAGAAAACGCCGCGCTTAACCGAAAAGTTGGAAATGTGGTTTTGTTAAAAGGAAGAATAAACTGTGGTTTATGTGGTGAAAAATGCGCCGTAAGAGTGAGTGGTGGAATCTATTATCGCTGCAAAGGAACCAAAACAGGTTGTACCCTCCCCGGGATTCCAGTAATATCAAGTAAAAAAAGAACAGGGTTAGATAACATTATTTGGGAGGCTATTATAGAAGCATTATCTAATCCTGCTATCATAAAACAGGAACTTCAAAAAGATGATAATGAAAACACCGTAGCTAGCCTTGATAAATCAATTACTGAACTAAAATCCAAATCGAAATCTCTGGAAAAGCAAAAAGACGAACTACTTAACCTCCGGTTAGAGGGACTTCTAACCAGCGATGAGTTAAGAAATAGATTGGTCAAGCTGGAAAACAAAAAAAAGCAATACGAACTAGAAATCAATAACCTTGAAACCCAAAAAGAAGCAATAGATAGAACCATAATTGATATTGATGAATTTTGTGCTTACTATCTTGAAAAAATGAGAAAAGCCCCACATCAGGAGAAAGCAAAATATGTCAAAGAGTTGGGAATACAAATCAAAGCTTTTCCTAATAATAAATATGAAATCCACTGGCCTTTCTCTACAATAACTGTTAGTGTAAAGTCGCCTTCAAAAAATACAGTTTCAAGCCTGTATCATCGTGCAGTAGCAATGACGCCTGAAATAAAAGAAGCTCTATTACAATACTGTCAGGAAACCAACCAAATTCAGGCAGATGTTATTCGGCAAGCCCTTAATCACCTAACGGAAGAAAAATATGAAAACTATAAAAGAGGGAAGCGTTTTCGCAGCACTGTTTGCTTAAGTAAGGAAGGACTAGAGAAGCTAGATCGGATTCAAAAATTATATAATCAATCTGCCAGTGTAACTCTTGAGTGGGCATTAAAACGGTATCTAACGCACCTTAGGAAACTTTGATATCGAGTTTAGCTTTTGTTGCCTACCTTGTCAAAACCGGGCAGTGCTCCACT
>DUGT01000216.1:0-137 GCA_013331275.1 Methanosarcina sp.
AGAAGAGCTTCGTAGTTGTTTGCGTCAAGCTGTTGCGGATTTATGTTGTAAACTGTGACATCTCCATCAGCACCCACGCCAAGTGAACCTTTCCTGTGTGCCATTCCAATTGTCTTAGCAGGATTAGCTCTTGTCAG
>DUGT01000216.1:486-4176 GCA_013331275.1 Methanosarcina sp.
GACTTGTAATAGGTAAAAGGAAGCACACCTGACCCGCACTCCATTTCTACGTCGGTGTTTGACCATTTGTTACCTGTAAGTGTGTAAAGGTCATGAATGGCAGGTCCATCTCCTGTCATAACTGTAGCTTCTCCGAAAGGAGTACAGCCACTGTCTGTCACTACGTGATCTTTGTTGTTGATGTAGTCTGCAACATATTTTACTCCGGACTCGCAGTCTGCCCAGGTAGTGCCTGCAAAGCCGTTGAACATAAGGTGGGACAGGTAAACGGAACGGTTCCTTGAAGGATCTATTTTGGTTTCGGCCCATTCTACGTCCATATCCTGTCTGATCTTTATCCCATCAAAAATCTTGAGGGAATCCTTAGTAATTGCATAGCAGCCAGGATGTCCCAGGTTATTTGCATGCAGGTGAACAGGCATAGGCATGCCAAGGCGTTCATTGATTTCGGTTAGCCCTTTAATAATCTCCCTTGGGGTAATTTCGAAATGGATGTTGGCCTCATCTAACGAGCTGACATTTTTACCCCAGCTCCAGTTTTCAACTCCTGCAGGGTTGACACATTTGATTCCGTAAGCCTTGTGAGTTTTCATCATCCAGGCCACATAGGCAGCAGCCTTTTCCATATCCCCTTCCCTGAGATAGCGCATCATAAAGAAGTTGTTTCCGAGTACAAGATACCCACCCATGTCAAGGAGCGGAGTAGCATGCATCTCTTCATGGGTATGGCGCGCTTCAAGAGGGGGAATTGCAGCTTCAAAGACAGTTGTATAGCCCATTGTTGAGTAATCGTACCCCTGTTTGTAAACAGAGGGAACAGTGTAACCTGAACCGGAATGGGTAAGTGAGGTCTTCTGGAGATTTGCTTTATAATGGTCTTCAGGACGCATTGCCCTGCCGGCATTAACTTTTGCACCTGCAACGTGAGAGTGGGAGTCAACTCCACCAGGCATGACTGTCATACCGGAAGCATCAATAACTTTTGCGTTTTTCAATTCAGTTGCAGAAAGCTCTCTTACAACTTTTCCGTCTTTGATGAAGATATCCATAATTTCCCCCTTTATTTCATTGAGGGGATCAAAGACGTATCCGTTCTTGATTGTAATCGTTCCTGCCATTTTATTTCACCTTTCTTTTTACAAGCTTGATAGCATCAACAGGACAGATCATGGCGCAGGCTCCATCTGCCCCGCACAGGTCCTGGTTTACTACCGAAATTTTTCCGTCCTTAACCTCAAGGAGAGCTTTTTTGTCCATGTCATTCAGGTACCCTGCAGCAAGCTCACGGCTATAAAGAGCATTTACAGGGCAGACAATCACACAATTTCCACAGCCCAGGCATGCGTTTTCATCTGTTTCCAGGCAGGTGCGTAATGTAGCATCAGGAACAGGTACTTCAAGCACTTTTTTCTCAAGTACGCCCTTTTTTTCCACATTCGGGAGAATTGCAGTTTTTCTGACATCAATGGCGTTAACAGGACAGGCAACCGCGCAGGCTCCACAGTAAATACAGGCATCAGGCCGATGGCTTATTTTTTCGACTCTTTCTCCAGGTTTGGCTTTTTTATTGAAAATGGCATTTGTAGGGCAGGTTTCCACACAGGTATGGCAGGTCTGGCAAACATTCTCATCCCTGGTCCAGCGTCCTTCAAAGGGCTTTTCCACGGAAATAGCATTCACCGGACAGACTGCAACACACCAGCCACAGTGGACACAGTGCTCGGTATCAATACTGGTCTTTCCGACAAGCTTCAGTTTTCCATCCTCTGAAATTTCACGGGTTATCTCAATACAGCCTCTGGGACAGATATCCTTACAAAGCTCGCAGTGAACGCAGCTTTCGTTTACTGACGTTGGTTTCATTGCCTTGAAAAGATAAGACATGTCAGTGAGGGATTTTCCTTCCTGTTTCATTTCAAGAGCACCTGTGGGGCAAACTTTTGCACAAATTCCACAGGCAATGCATTCTTCACTCTTCTTAATTTCCAGAAAATCAGCATCTACAACCCCTCTTACTACAGCCCCTACAGCCCCTATGGCCAGGTTACCTTTTGGGCATGCTTGTACGCAGGTCCCGCAGCCAATGCATCTTTCGGGGTAATAAACTAGCTGCTTGCCTTTTTTTTCAGCAAAGACAGACAATCGCATATCTTCTTGCATTTTGCTTACCTCTCAACGTAATTCTGTGCAATTGCCGCACAGCAGCTCGTTATCATGTTGGATGAACATTTCTCCGCAGCTTTCACAGCACTGGATTCGCTTTTTTTTGTGTACCGGAACCTCGAGGTCCACAAATTTCCAGGAATACACTTTTTCTCCTGCTTCAAGGAGAATTGGTACAATCTCCTCATGATGAAATTTCTCAGTATTCAGGAACCAGGCGTGAAGTTTGGGATAATCCTTCGTTTTTTCAGGGTCAAGGAGAATTCGGATACCCTTTATACTGTGTACACCTTCAGGCGCCTGCTTGTTTATCGTGACCGCCATCTTTCCCAGGTTATTGATCTTTAATCCATTATTTCCGATGGTAGCTCCGGCAAGGATCTGAAATGGGTCAGGCATGCAGCTTTTCGTTTCGCAGGTCACGTATATGCGTTCTCCGTCCCGAATATCGAGCTCCCGCCTTGCGATATTGAGCATCTGGATGCCGATTAATGCCCCGGAAGTCAGGAAGCCGTGAAAGGGGATAACCTTTTCAATCTGTGAAAGCAGTTTGGGGTCTTTTATCTGCTTCATGATTGCTTCCATAGTTTCTTTCTCTAATTGCGAGTTTTTATGCAATGTATAAACCCCCCATGGGTTCAACTGATATTATTATTGAACATGAGCGCAGGATAAGATATTATGGCTCTAATTATATAAGAGCTACAATATATAATTATCGTTGAACGTTATTCATCCTCAATTAAGGTCTGTCAGTGGGTTGTAGAAAGTCGCATATCTTTGAGTTGTAGAAAGCCACATTACAAAAACCTCTATAAATTTCCAATATTCAACTCTTTTTTCTTGACTTAATCTCCAGATGATCTGGATTTTCATATTTTTCAACCGTTATGTTCAGTTTAACATAACGGTTTATATAGTTTGTATGTTTTCAATGATTATTGAGGATCACAGAAGAGAAAATCGTGTTAAATTTTCAAATCCCCAAAATCATTCCGGTGTATGTATTAAACAAAGGCAAAAAGTCGAAAAATCAGTCTTTGAACCATCCACCTATGAGCCCCCCAACTTTATTCATAAAGAGAATGTAGACAGCGAAAATTATTCTCTATTCCAGAGACCTGTCTATTATTAGGGAAAGTAAATTCATTGTTTCACATCCTTGCTCCAAATGAAATATAATAATGGATTTCCTAACAATAATGACAGAAGAGGAAGTTGAATTTCACAAAAAAGAAGGGTGAGCCTGTTTGACAAGAAATTCACATAAGTTTTGTGTGTTCCATTTGAATGCAAACATTGGGGTTTTGAAACTGGGTGTGTTCTTGTAGTTCTGTGATCCTCATTTGGTGGTTAAAAACTTTAAATTCAAAAAGAAGCACACTTTCTAAGGTGATTCTAAGGTAAGTTTCATTAAAAGAGATAACATAATGACATTATCAACTCTCTTGGTAATTGATATAAATTTCAGACAATTTCCTGTGATTGGAAACTTACTGATTATTCTTAATTCCATATACTCTTAAT
>DUGT01000216.1:4292-4972 GCA_013331275.1 Methanosarcina sp.
TCCATATACTCTTAATTCCATATTCTGAGAACTAATTTTCAGTTGTGGACAGCTTATAGGTAAATTGATAATCAGATTTGCACAATATGTATTTCTGAAGCAAAACTATTATTTATACTAATATATATAACAAAGCCTTATTATATATTCATAAACTATATTATCAAGCAGAACAGAAGTGAATAAGCAAGTCTTCATTATGAATACTTGAAGGAGGAGCAAGGAAATGAAATTAAGTGCACGTAACGTTTTAAAAGGCAAGGTTAAAAAGGTTGTAACAGGTGCGGTCAATTCTGAAGTTATAATAGAATTGCCTGGCGGAGCAGAAATGACTTCCATCATTACAAAGGCCTCAGCTGAAAGTCTTAAGCTAAAAGAAGGAAGCGAAGTATACGCAATCGTTAAGGCTTCAAATGTGATGATTGGTATAGATTAATCCTCAATTTTCGTTTTATGCTTCGTGCAAGAAAATCGTTACATAGCGTCATTCCACTCTGCATAAGTCCATTATAGCTACTCAGTTTTATTAGCGGTAGCTTGAGAAAGGTAGTGTAGTGTACATTTGCAGAGTGTGAAACAATTTCATCTCAGTTTGTGTCTTTACCGGGATTTTATTTAGTTTGGATTTATTTTTTATACTCAATTTACATAATCTAAACTAGTACTGTGATTCTAAAATA
>DUGT01000127.1:0-763 GCA_013331275.1 Methanosarcina sp.
CAACCCTCAGAAAACCTTGACTCGGAAACAAGTTCCTCGGAACAGAACTTGAGTGAAGAACAAAATAATGAAAGACTGTCTTTAGAAGTTAACTCTTCGGAACAGAACTCAAGTGAAAGAGAAAGTAACGAGTACCCTGGAGATACACCTGAAGTAGAAGTATATAACTGGACAGATACCCAGGGGAATGAGTCGATAATACCTGAGACAAAAACGGAGAAAAATAGCTGGAACAATATGAAATTCATATTGTCATACCCTTATTCCCTTCGTTCATTTTATACCGTAAACGAGAGTGTAAAGTTAAGCTACGATGGACCTGAAGCTTTAGGACAGCAGAGTGTGGATATATACCTCATCAAGGAACACAGCCCGAGTTCTCCGAAAAATGAGATTTCATCTGGTATGAATGAGAGCACTATTAACCTCGAAGATGTCTTAAATAATGATACAGAAACTTATGTCAAGATACCTGCAACCCTGAACAAAGAAGGAAACCTTACTCCCCTTACATTGGATCCTCTTCAGGCAGGTTACTACTGGATCCTTATAACACGTGCAGGAAACGAAACGGTAAAAGCCGAATCAGAAAAAGAGATCTATTTGGCAAAATATTTTGAAGTTCTCGAATATCAAATGGAAGCCAGAGCTCCAGATGCCCTTCAAGAAGGTAAAAACTTAGAAGTTAACATGGATCTGAAGAATGCACCTGCTGAGAAAAATTATACTTACTGGGCTGTAATGATAAAGGATAGTGCCTATA
>DUGT01000127.1:899-3795 GCA_013331275.1 Methanosarcina sp.
CCAAGGTGGAGGATGACCACAGGAATCAGGCCTATTGTGAACGGAGTTGACATTATCGGTAGTTTGGAAACAAATTTGAACGGGCATGAATCCGAAAATGGAAACGACGAGCTTGAGAACGAAATCCAGAATATTATAGGAAAAGAGAATGGTACGATAAGCATAGGTGAGAAGAATCAGAGGAACCTTTCCCTGAAAAGCCTGGAACTTCCCCCAGGAGACTACCTCCTAGTTACGGGCGCATATGAAGATAGTGAAGGTCTTACAGGTATATTCCAGAAGAAGATAATAATGTCACCCGAAAACTTACACGGATTGGACTTGGAATCCATATCCGGAAAAGACCTTAGGGAGTATATATTTAATGAAATTAAGAGCATCTCCGCTTATGTAGATTAAGTCTATTTTCTGACTCCAAAATTACACATGTCCAAAGATGTCAGTCCATACATTCAGACAAACTCATTAGCAGAAGTCTTAGGAAATTTTCTAAAATTTCCCTTCTTCCTGTTAGGCTCTGCAGTAACTCTACTGATCTGATGAGGCTCGAGGTACTGAGAAAAGAGAAATAAAACAGGTAAATAAACTCGGAAAACCAAAAAAAGTTTTTTCCAATCTTAATAAAAACCCAAAAACTCGAGATAAAAGTAGAAGAACGTACAAAACTACAATCCTTTCCTTTTACAGCGGCATGTAAAAACCTGTACATTGGGATGCTTTACTGCAAGCAATAAGGAACACTAAAAAAGTAAAATATATAAACCAGTTTTATCATTTATGTTTATATCTGTCTAGAATTTTTATAAATAGTTTTCTGGTATAAGAAGTATACATATAGTACAGCTATTCAATGGACAATAGCCTTTCTAGTCAAGAAAACATCACCAAGAAGAGAGGTCAAAAAAATTGCTTTCCGAAGAAATTAAATCAGTAAAGCCAGTTTTTACATTCATCGAAAATCCGAAGAATAAGGGAAGTTTGAGACTCCTGTTTTTGCTTCTTATTTTCCTGTTCCTGATTATTTCTCCCGGAGCAGCAGCCTCAAGTAGCTGGGAACTTACTCCCCAAAATCCTGCTGCTGGAGATATAATTGAAATAAAAGGAACCGGTTTTGAAGGAGATAGTGCGAAAGCACTGGTATCTTTCGAAAAAGATGTAACGGTCCAGGGTGGAGAATATGAGTACACTCTTGAAGATGTAGTAATCCCCTCTAGCTCCTACAATAGTTTTACTGTACAGGCAGAAGGAGTCGAGGATCTGAATGTGAGAGCAAAGATGCTACTGTGGATAACTAAAAGTGCAGAGGCAAAAGACGGTACTGCTACTGTTTCTCAGACAAATGTTCCTGGAGGAACATATGAGATCAGGATCGATGGAAAGGCAAGTAGTTCCGAGGTAAAGCTCAAGATAACAGCCATGCAAGAGGTAGAGGTAGAATCTGACGGAAGTCTCAGCTACCTATATAGTACTAAGTCTATACCGGGAGGCGATTTTGAAGTAACTATTGGAGGCGTTACAAAGCAGATAGGATTACAGTCTGCAGAAAATCTGCCTTCGGAAACAAACTCTTCAGAACAGAATTCAAGTGAAGGAAAAGATAACGAAAGTTCTGGAAATACAGCCGAGGAAAAGCTGAAAAAATCCGATGGAAACTCTCGAAGATCGAGCTTGATATCCAGCTCCGAGAAGCTTATAGGAGACAATATCTCCTCAGTGAAAAGCAAAGTTTCTCCTCTTATGGAAATTAAGTCCATTCTTGAAAATCCAAAAGCATTCATATTCGAAGATATCAAGCCACACATTCAGGCAAACTCGTTAGCAGAAGTCTTAAGAAATCCTCCAAAAATTCCCTCCTTCCTGTTAGGCTTTGCAGTAACTCTACTGATAGGGCTTGCAGTACTGAGGAAAAAGAAATAAAAAAGTGGATAGATCCGGAAGATAAGATTGGAAAATTTCCAACCTTAATAAAAACCGGGAAATTTGAAAAATATAAAGAAAAGGAATGTAGGAAACTACAATCCTTCCTCTTGACAGCAATATGTAAAAACCTGTATATTGGGATGCTTTACTGAAGCGATATAGGACGCAAAAAAGAAAAAATATATAAACTAGTTTTATTATTTGTCTTATATCTGTCTACAATTTTTATAATTAGTCCAGATGTAAGAAGTATACATATAGTGCAGCTATTCAATGGACAATAGCCTTTCTAGTCAAGAACATACCAAGAGGAGAGTTTAAAGAAATTGCTTCCTGAAGAAATTAAATCAGTAAAGCCAGTTTTTACATTTATTAAAAATCCGGAGAATAAGGGAAGTTTAAGACTTCTGTTTTTGCTTTCCGTTTTCCTGTTCGTTATTATTTCTCCCGGAGCAGCTGCTTCAGGCAACTGGGAACTTACTCCCCAAAATCCTGCTGTTGGAGATGTAATGAAGATAAGTGGAACCGGATTTGAGGGAGATACTGCGAAAGTGCTGGTAACCTTTGAAAAAGATGTGACGGTCCAGGACGGAGAATATGAGTACACGCTTGAAGATGTAGTAATCCCCTCTGGCTTTGACAATAGTTTTACCGTGAAAGCGGAAGCAGTCGACGACTTAAATGTGAGAGCAAAGATGCTCTTATGGTTAACTAAAAGCGCAGAAGCAAAAGATGGCACTGCTACAGTTTCCCAGACACATGTCCCTCCAGGAACATATAAGATCAGAATCGATGGAAAAGCAACTGGTTCCGAGGTCAAACTCAAGATAACAGCCATGCAAGAGATAGAGGTAAATTCTGACGGAAGCCTAAGTTATGAGTATAATACTAAGTCTATACCGGCAGGCGATTTTGAAGTAAAAGTTGGAGATATTGAAAAACAGATAGAATTACAACCCTCAGAAAACCTTGACTC
>DUGT01000094.1 GCA_013331275.1 Methanosarcina sp.
AAAGAAGGCGCAGTTGCCCTTGCACACGGCTGCACAGGAAAAGGCAATGACCAGCTCCGTTTCGAGGCCGTTTTCCGCCAAACTGACCTGGAAGTTATTGCTCCTATGCGGGAAATGAATCTGACCCGCGAGTGGGAAATCGAGTACGCAAAAAAGCACGGAATCCCTGTGGAAGCCACAAAATCCAAACCCTGGAGCGTTGACGAAAATATCTGGAGCCGCAGCATCGAAGGCGGCAGGCTTGAAGACCCCTCCTTTGTCCCGCCTGAAGAGATCTATGAGTGGACAACCTCGCCTGAAAAAGCCCCCAACGAGCCCAGAATTCTTGACATCGGCTTTGAAGCCGGAGTTCCAATCTCCCTTGATGACGAAAAGCTCGGCGGCTACGACCTTATCAAGAAGCTTAATAAAATTGCAGGCGAAAACGGAGTCGGCAGGACTGACATGATTGAAGACCGCGTGCTCGGCTTAAAAGCCCGCGAGAACTACGAGCACCCGGCTGCAACCGTGCTCCTCGCAGCCCATGCAGACCTTGAAAAACTCATCCTGACCCGCAGCGAACTCAAGTTCAAGAAGATTGTCGACGACCAGTGGTCCGAAATGGCATATGCAGGCCTTGTGGACGACCCCCTCTTTGCCGACCTCAATGCCTTTATCGACAAGTCCCAGGAAAGGGTCACAGGTACAGTGAAAGTAAAGCTCTACAAAGGCGCACTTACTATCCTTGCCCGCAGCTCGCCGAATGCTCTCTATTCTGAGGATCTGGTTTCATTTGACAGTCAGACCATTGACCAGAAGGATGCAGAAGGATTTGCGAAGTATCACGGGTTCCAGGCGAGGATGTACAGGAAAGTAATGGAAAAATAAAATTTTTGAGTTTTGTCTGTTCCTTTTAGAGGAATAGACTACTCTTTTTTAATTACAATTTACTTATGACTGTCCTTTGTTTTGTTTGTTGTTTTCTTGAAATAGACTTAATGCCGAATAATTTGCTTAACAATAACGGGCTCCTTAAAGTATATCATATTATTTGGTAATTTTGTAAGGCAGTTATCTTGTATTAAGGACTCAATTATATTGTTGATTTTATCTTTAGCATTTTTTCGTACAACTTTAATCCCAAGGACTCGTGCAGTCTGTACTATGAGATCTTCCTGAGCAGTAGAATATTGGTTATTAAGGACAAAAAATACAGCTTGAGTTATTTCCTCATCACAAATCCATTCGATTTTTACTGATGCGTCTCCGCAACGTGTCCTCAATAAACTATCCGGCTCAGAATCTGGCCAAAGAAAATCGTCTCTAATTAATATCTTTTTAGATTTCTCTGCAGAGTTAATTGCACTCTGAATCGTGCTTTTTATTATGTTTCCAGCACGTGCAATTCCAAAGTGCACTTTTATGCGTTGAATTAGCTCATCTGAATGGATTGGTCCTTCAATCTCAACAATTTCTATAATCACTCGTTCTAACTGAAGCCTAGATAATTCAAAGAAATCATTTGAAGGCATATCAGCTAATGAGCAAATTTTATACTCTTGAATTTTCTCTTGAAGCTTTTCTAGTGTTTCAGTTTGTACGGTTAACCGGTTGCTTACATCTATCTCTTCTTTGTACTCGATTTCATTATGAGAATCATCTAAAACTTTATCTTGTTCAATTTCTTCAGCCACTTTTGATATTTTTGCATTTTCAATCGCTTCTAACAGCTTTTTTTCACTTTCTATCGGGTGACGATACCAATCTGTTGACCATACCCTGTAAATTTCCCATCCGAGATTTTCCAATATTTGTTGACGTAATCTATCGAGGTCACGGGCAACAGGGAAAGAATGATATGCTGCGCCATCACATTCAATTCCAATAAGATAACATCCAGGAGTACGCTGATCTACAATTGCAAGGTCAATTCTATATCCAGCACATCCTACCTGTTTATGAACTTCATATCCATTGTCTCTCAAGAATTCATACACACAATCCTCAAATGGAGAATCGCTATCTTCAGTAGGCCTAGATATTGAAATAAGATTTTTGGTTTCTGCATATTCAAGGAAAATTTTTAAGGATTTTAAACCAAAGGATTCATTCCCATCAATATTCAAATCTTTTGCTGTAAAATTTGAGAAAACAATACATTTTTCCCGGGCTCTGGTAATTAAAACATTTAGTCTTCTTTCTCCACCTTCATTATTAAGAGCGCCGAAGCTTCGAGATAACTTATGATTCAAATCAAATCCAAAACCAATACTTATAAAAATAATGTCTCTTTCATCCCCTTGAATAGTCTCAATGTTTTTAACAAAAAAGTTCTCCCCTCTTTCATTTGTGAAGCATTTTTCGATTTCAGGATTCTGACGTAAAAGAACCTCTATTTCCTCTTGTATTGCCTGCTGTTGTTTGATATTAAAAGTCCCGACACCAATACTTTTAGAAGGAAAGCGCTTGTAATGTTCAAGAACTGCTTTTGCAACCGTACGTGCCTCTCCACGATTTATACCGCTTTTACCTCTGTCATATATAGTATCAGGAAGGTGTACAAATTTTAGTCCGAGGTTTTCATTATCATGCATAGGGGACGGATACACGTAAAGACGATTGTCATAAAACTCCTGATTAGAAACCGCAATTAAAGATTCATGCCTGCTCCTATAGTGCCAACGAAGCGATTTTGAAGGAAAACTTCTCTTACATACGTTCAGAATACTTTCCATATCTTTGTAAACTGCATCATCATCAAGATCAGTATCAGAGGATTCAGTTACATGATCAAAGAAGCTTGTTGGAGGAAGTTGGCGAGTGTCCCCCATCACAACAACCTGATTACCACGCAATAGAGCTCCAATTGCATCTTCAGGCTTCACTTGACTGGCTTCATCAAAAACTATTACATCAAATTTTATTGTCCTTGGGTCAAGATATTGAGCAATTGATAGAGGACTCATCATAAAACAGGGTTTAATTTTTTGAATTAATCCACCCGAAAGAGTCATGAGTTTTCTAATTGGCATATGCCCACGTTTCCGATTAAACTCGTTTAAGAGAACACCGGCTTCTGAACCACGTGAAGCTCCAGAAAACACATTAGGCTTATGACAGTATGCTTCATATGCGATAAGTTGATGATTTAAAGAGATAATTTTCCTATCAAGTTCTTTGAATTTGTTTATTTTATAGCCCCCTCTTTATTTCCT
>DUGT01000074.1:0-2602 GCA_013331275.1 Methanosarcina sp.
ATAAGAGTAAGGTAAAAGGAACGAAAGAAGCAAATCGATGTGGTCTCTGAATTACCATGATCTTTAATTTATATAATCTCTAAATCTTTGAATCATTGAATCAATATGAACTTTAAGTCATATGATCTTTAAATCAATATGAACTTTAAGTCATATGATCTTTAAATCAGCATAATAAGTTTTGCTTCTGTTCCGGGTTTCTGTTTTAGCCTTCTAATGGAATCACCATTTTATCGATTCCATGTACTACTCCATTACCTGCAACAATATCAGGCTCTATTATAATTGCGTCTCCAACCGTTGTCTTTCCTTCAGCTGTGCTATTCACAGATAGTTTTTCAGTCCCTAGGGAATCCAGAGTATCAACATTTTTAATATCTGGGGCCATGTATTCTCCGTTGATTACATAACAAGTCAGTACACGGTTCAGCCTCTCTTTATCGTTACGAAGGTCGTCAAGTGCGCCTTCTGGAAGGCTCTCAAAGGCTATGTCAGTGGGAGCGAAAACAGTATAAGGTCCTCCTTTATTAAGAATGTCTTCAAGTCCTGCATTCCTTGCAAGTGAAGCAAAGGTGGTATATCCTGCTCCTTCTGCAGTTTGAACAATTGTCAGATTGTTTTCTAAGTTTTCAGAAGAAGTTTCATTGCCCTGGTCGGAGTTTTCTTCACCCGGTATTGTGACTTCTTTCCCTTCATCCATAGAGTTTTCCTCCTGACCAGACATTGATCCATCTCCAGTATTTTCGCCTGCTGATTCTGTAACTTGTTCTGTTACATTAGGAGTAACACCTTCTACTGGAGTTATCCTTTCTTCATTTTCAGGTCCTGTCTTATTGTCCTGAGCATTTTCCGCACAGCCGGAAATAAATAACACTGTTAAAAGTAAAACTACAAGAATCCCAGATTTTCTAATATCTTTTCCCCCCAAATATATATCTAGAAGATATACTTTATGATTAATTTCACTTCTCAATACATGTTCCTTTGATATAATCTTATCTATATTTGCAGAAAATCTTCTGTTAAAAAGACGGTTAGGTCGGTGAAAAGTCAACTCTCATTTACTTTAGTGCTCACTGATCCAGAAACTATAATTTAAGCACCAGTTTTTTAATTTCATTTTTAAGTTTATCTTAGGATTAGGTGGTTATTAAAGAATATTGATTTATATGTTTTGTGCACTTATGTACTACAGAGTGCAAATTATGACAATAACGTATAGTGATATCAAGCCATGGGGAAGGTCTTTCAAAGAATATGTCAGAATGTTTGATTTAACACCTGCCGATCTCAGACGAAAGATAGTGGGTTGTGGAGATGGACCTGCAAGCTTCAACGCAGAAATTACAAAACGAAGAGGGAATGTAATATCAGTCGACCCTGTTTACATTTTCAGTGCTGACGAGATTAGGCAGAGAATTTATGAAACTTATAATGATATTATTGACCAGACTCAGAAAAACCAGGATAAGTTTATCTGGCAAGAAATCGGTTCAGTTGAAGAACTTGGAAATATAAGAATATCAGCTATGGAGAAATTCCTGAATGATTTTTCGGGAGGCTTGACGCAAAAAAGATATATACCGGGTGAACTGCCCTTTCTGCCTTTTAGTGATAAAGAGTTTGATCTGGCACTGTGCTCGCACTTGTTATTTCTATACACGGATAATTTGTCACTGGAGTTTCATTTGAAATCGATAGAGGAGTTGTGCAGGGTTTCAAATGAAGTCAGAATATTTCCGTTACTGGACTTAAATGCCGACCGATCATTATACGTTGAGCCTATAATCGATTTTTTAAGGATAAGAAATCGAAATGTAAAAGAAATAAAAGTAGCATACGAGTTTCAAAAGGGCGGGAACACGATGTTAAGAATTTGTTGAGATACCATTGAGACAAAAGGTTATTGTCCATAACCTCAGGTTTGCCGTCTGCTTCGAAAAGAACACCTCCCACCTCATTATCCCGGAATCCGTGGACTTCAGGACAAGAATGTCAGTAAGCTGGGCATAAGTTTAATCTGTATACTCGAAAAGAAAATCATACTTTTGCAGTCAGTTTTCCCATTTGACAATTTTCTCGTTTTCAGACCCTATTTTTTCGAATATTTTTACTCCAGATTCTGTATATTAGTGCTCAGACGCAATGTTTTCTATTTTCTGCTTAAAAATCCGAGATAATCCTTTTCCAGAAAGGTTATTAAAATACACAAGTTCATCCTTCGATACAGAATTCTGACGCTTAAATATATAAATTTATACTGCGACCATTTGATGGTGATATCATGGTAAAATTAAGTGAAGAGATGAAGACTGCATTTTCGAAGGTAAAGATTTTTCCCGTAGCTACGGCCTCAAAAGAAGGAGTTCCTAACGTGGTGCCTATAGGGTTCTGCCAGCTTGTAGATGATGAAACAATATGGATTGCAGATAATTTTATGGCTAAATCCCTGGCAAACCTTAAGGAAAATCCAAACGTGGCAGTCTATGTGTGGGGACCAGATACAGGCAGCTGTTTTCAGATAAAAGGTAAAGCTGATATTATTGACTCCGGGGAAAAATTTGAAAAAATGAAAGCAATTGTGCATACAGCAAAACCCGGA
>DUGT01000074.1:2759-3465 GCA_013331275.1 Methanosarcina sp.
TTCCTGCAAAGAATCTTATAGAAATAAGAATTAGCGATGTGTTCCAGTGTGCTCCCGGTCCTGACGCAGGAAAGAAGTTACTCTAATCAAGTTTTTGATCATACCGTGTCAGCACAGTATCTGGATAAGCACCCATAAGTACCCGGATAAGAAGAACAAATTATGGTGAGAGTGTTGAAATGGCTGAAAATAAGGAAAATGCCCCTGTTTTTTGTGAAAAGTTCTGTATAGTCTGCAAGGGTGCAAGAGAAGGAAATAAAATTTGTAAGGCTATCCAGAATATCGAGTTGAAAATCTTCGGGAAAAACGGCTGTATCTGGGGAGCCGCAAGGACAAAATATTACGGAGTCACTCCTGATAAAAAACTCCCTGTAAATTCAAGAAAAAATAGACAAAAATAGACAAAAGCAGAATAGTAAAAGGAAAGGAATAGGGAATAAAATTCAATGATATAAAGAGATATAGTGTACTGTAATCTCTAATACTAACAAATTAAGAGAATAGGTACCTGAAAATTAACATAACTATTTGAACAGAATTGAGAACTGACAGATATCTATTCTTTTCTGTTCACATTTACTCTCTTTCGTTTTCTCGAGAATTTCTTTTATAACATAATTTTATCTGTATATAGCTGTAAATTTTATATTACTTTCATAAGTAAATTTGTCAATACCTTAGATTTACCGTGCCATATTATCTGTAA
>DUGT01000019.1 GCA_013331275.1 Methanosarcina sp.
GTCCACGTCAGGAAACCAAATTAAACACCGAAAAATTTGTTACCTACACAAATTAGAGAAATGTAAAAGAGATGTGCGGTAGTGGGGGTTTATTAACGATTTTTGAATGAAATCGTCAGAATAAGTAAGAACTAAGAAAATGAGAGGATAGACAGGAAAATATGTAATAATTATTTTTTGAAAAATTTCTACGATAATTTTAACATCTACTTTAGCGGGTTTACTGAGGGAATTTCTCTTTAAATTGCCTGCACTCCGTACATTTTGAATCCTTACCTTCAAGGACCCTATAAAAGTTTCTTTTTTTCTACCTTGTCAAATATCTCAGCATTGTTAAGTATTTAAAATTTTCAGGAATATATACTCCTGAAGGACAGGATATACAATAATAGTAGCAAGTACAGTTAACTCTTGTTTTTTACCTGTAGATTTTCTATACTTTATAAATCAGCTTTTTCTTCTTTGACCAAGAATTAAGGAAAACCATTCAGTTTTTCTTCTTTGACCAGGAATTAAGAAAAACCAATTCAGTTTTTCTTCTTTGACCAGGAATTAAGGAAAACCAATTCAGTTTTTTCTTCTTTGATCATGGAATGAAGAAAACTATTTTCTGAGAGTTTACGTGACTCTTCATTAATCAGATCGGACAAAGAAGAAGTTTGGGAAAGAGAACAATAGAAAACTATATTATAAATGGTAGGTTTCAATTCGAAACTAAAATATAGAGTTAAATCTGGAAAAAACGATGATGACAGATATTATATAAAAAGAACCTAAAAATAATAACTGGATCATGTAGGAAATAAGAAATACTTTTTAATGCATTATAGCCCGGGCATATAGGATGTGATTTTGATACATGGTACTTAACACGTAGTATTTGATGCGTAAAAAAAGAATATTTTAAATATGTCTTTTTCAATCTGGAGAAGTACCGGATCCAAAGTTAAATCAATCCCAATTCATGGAATAATTCAGACAGGAATAGATTTTAATTATAAAGAATATACACAAAAACTCCATTCTTAATCCCTAATTGAAGGTGTACTTTTTGAACCAGGGAACATTGAAGAAAGCCATTGTGATTCTCTTACTGATTGCAGTGGGAGTATTTCTTGTCCGTGCTTACTGGACGGAGATTGTATCTGTTTTTGGAGAGAGCTTGAAAATGCTCACTGAAACACGGATTCGATATGTTATTCTGGCGTTCTCAGTTTACCTGCTGAGTGTGTATTTATTTGCTGTCCGCTGGCAGCAAGTGCTCTCCCGCATTGGTTACACTCTTAAAGCTACAGACCTTCTTCCCATTATTTTCGGAGGAATTTTTGTTAATAACCTGACTCCAGCGAATCGGACAGGAGGAGAACCCTTGCGGATGTTCTGGGCTAATAAACGCTTCGGTATAAGTTATACTGACGCTTTCATAACGATCCTTTTTGAAAGGCTCGTTGAAGCTATTCCCATTATCTTGCTATTATTCTATGTGTTATACCGCTTTCCCTCTTTAGAGATTAACTTCCTGCCTCAGAAAAGCATCTTGACGTTAAGTTCAACTTATTTACTGATCCTTGCCTTCCTTGCAACCGGAATACTCATATGGGTTTTCCGAGAAAAATTTACTGTCTTTCTTAAAGATATACAGCAAAACTGGAAAAAACTCAATAAAGCCTTTATTCCTGTTCTCCTGTTATCTTCCGGGGTCTGGATTCTTGATATAATACGCCTTCAGCTTATATCTATGGCTCTAAATCTTCATCTTCCCCTATATATTGTCGCATCAATTTCAATTTTTTATCTCCTGCTTGGACTTCTGCCAATAACCCCAGGAGGACTTGGAATAGTTGAAGGAGGGCTGATCTCCCTGCTTCTATATTTTGGGTTATCGCTTGCTTCCTCAGGAAGTTTCGTTTTTCTAGAACGTTTTATTTCTTTTGGACTTAGCAGCCTGATAGGATTCCTGTACCTTTTTTATTACGGAGGAAGTGAGATATGGAAAAACATAAAATTGCAATGATCAGTGATTGGTATTTTCCAAAGGTTGGCGGAATCGAGTATTCCATGCATACCCTAGCTAAAACCCTGACCACGCACGGATATGAAGTAAGCGTTATTACAAGGAGCTATCCGGGTATTCCTGAATACAGCAGAAGAGATGGAGTATCAGTGATAAGGGTCAAAGGTAGACCTTTACCCGGACAGAGTCGGTTTCTCATGCCCAGTGCATATAAAGAACTTTTTGGCCTTTTGAAAAATGAAAATTATGAAATTATTAATTGCCATGGACTGGATTCACCCATAGGTATGGCTGCTCTTATTGCATCCCAAAAACTCGGAATTCCCGTAGTAGTCACTAATCACTCCCTAGTAGGAGATACGCCATATCGCTCGCTTTTTTATCTTGCAGGTAAATTACTTTTAAAGAATGCTGACGCTGTAATTGCAGTTAGTTCGGCAGTTGAAAAAGACTCTAAGCTAATGACAAAAAAACCAATTTACCGAATTTTCAATGGGGTAGATTCTGAAGATAAAATCGTCAAAGTCCCTTTTCCTGTTGATCCTGAAGGAAAACTCGTAATTGTCACAGTTGCACGAATGACAAAGAAAAAAGGTGTTCAGAATATTGTAGACCTTGCCCCTTCTCTTCTGAAAAAATATAATAATTTATTGTTTGTAATGATAGGAGACGGTGAACTCAAAGAAAAACTGGAAAAAACGGTAGAAGAGTTAGGTATATCCAGAAATTTTTACTTTACAGGGGAAGTATCCAGGGAAAAAGTGCTGGGGTATCTGGAACAGGCGGATATCTTTGCCCTTCCCTCGATTAATGAGGCTTTTGGGATTTCTATTCTGGAGGCAATGTCAAAAGAGGTTCCTGTTGTAGCAATGAATAACAGTGGGGTTTCGGATATTATAACTAACGGTGTGAACGGCTATCTTGCAGACAGTCTTACCGAATTTTCATCCTATCTTGAGAATCTTATAGAAAAATCAGCTCTGCGAACTTCCTTTTCCAGGGAGGCTTTAAGAGGGCTTTCAAACTATGATTGGAATAGGATCTGTGAACAGACAATCAGAGTATATAAACATGTCACTTATGAAAAATATCACAATAACCGTTGATGTGGAAGAAGATTGTCCCCCTATGCTTACGAGTACGAGAGGCATGGAAGAAGGACTGCCTGAGTTACTGGACCTTTTCAAAAAAGAAGGGATAAAAGCAACCTTTTTTGTTACCGGGATGATGGCTAAGCAGTACCCTGACATTATATCCAGAATTCCGGAAGAAGGGCACGAGCTTGGATGTCATGGATACACTCACACACGTTTTGACCGAATGGATAAAGAGGAAGCCAGGCTTGCTCTTAAACAGGCTGGAAAAATTTTAAGGCAATTTGAAAGGAAACTTGTTTCTTTCAGGGCTCCAAACCTGCAATTTCCGAGAAACTATCTTGGACTTCTAGAAGATGAAGGTTTCAGGTATGATTCATCCATTGCAGCGTATAAGCCTCCTTTTCCTCGGAGTAAAATTGAAGGCAAAATAATAAGAATTCCTGCGACGATTACCTCTTCATTTGTAAGACTGCCTCCTGGATTTTTTCTCCCGCTACTCAAGCGCTGGGAATCTCCTGTCATTTTTGTCCATCCCTGGGAATTCGTAGATATGTCAAACACATCCATACGCCTGGACTGCAAGTTCAATACCGGAGGGAAAGCTCTCAACAACATTAAAATCCTGATCCGTGCCTTAAAGTCTCAACACTACAGTTTTTTAACTCTGCAGGAAAGAGCAAATCTTGAAAGATATGCAGGAAAGAGCAAACCTTGAAAGATATAAGTAACTGCCTGAAAATATTAGATAAAACTCATTTTCTCATGTGAGAAGATACCAATGTTGCTGGAATCCTACCTTAAAAACCATCTCAGTGAATTATTTCATAAAATTATAATTCAGACCAATATGGTTTTACTATTATATTTCGTGGGATGTAATTTTATGATGTTATCATTTCACGAAATTATAGCTTTACGGTACGATTTCACGAAATTATGGCTTTATGGTACAATTTCACGGAATTATAGTTTTATGGTGCGATTTCACAAGATCAGGATTTCATAATGTCATATTTTCATACTGAATAATTTTTAAGTTCTAATAGAAACAATGAAACGAATTATTCTTCAAGAACTTCCAGAAGCTTCCTGATTTTATCGTTTTCTATCGAATAGAGTCTCATTTTTCCTTCTTTTCTTACTTTAATTATCCCCCAGTCCTGCAATTTTGCAAGGTGCATTGAGGTATTGGACTGTGTTCTACCAATGAGTTCAGGGATCTCGCAGGCGCATAGCTCTCCTTTACATTCATCGGATTCATTCGTCTTGTATTTGCGCTCAGCCTCAAGAAGAACCTTGATTATCCTGTATCTTGTATCTTCGCTCAGTGCCTTGAAAAGCTGGATATTTTTCTCATCAATCATATCAATAAACATTGAACTTGAGAATATATAACTTTCTAAAGCTGAAATGGAAAATCAAGTAACTCAAGTACTTGATCGAGATGCATTTAAATAGACTATAGGATTTA
>DUGT01000159.1:0-762 GCA_013331275.1 Methanosarcina sp.
TGCTACTTTTAAAATTTCTTCGGCAATATCAGTCTTGCTTCTTCTTTTTATATTTATTCCCCCCACGATGGATCAACAATCTACTCTTTAAGCAGACTTTCTTTTTAAAAAATATATTATAGCACGTCTTATAAAGACAGTACTAATTATTATGTGTATTATTTTTCTTCCTATATGAAAATATTTATTTTATATAAAAGTCGAGTTATAACCGGACTTTGATAGTATACCGGTTAATTCAAAGCAGAAACTCAATTGATTACTAAAAACAAGGTTCAGAAGCGTAACATTGAGTTTTAGGATCAACTGCCGTAAAATATTGGAAGCTGTTGGAAGTCAGCTTCACCTGTAAACTTATATTATACTATTTTTTTAATTTTTACACCTTTATTGGCAGAACTACGAAAGGAATACCCTCTGCATATAGTTTTCTCTGTGATGCGAAGACAGTATAGTTGTGTAGCCATCTTGTAAGTCTCGAATCATTCGGGAAGACTATCTGTCCGCCAAAGAATATGGCATTAGGGAACTTCTTTAAGATCTCAGGTGCTAGTTTTGTAATCTCTTCAACAACATCAGTGCCGACTGCAGTGAAACCTTCGGCATAGTAACCGTGTGATGAAATTAATTTTACGTACTCATCCACGTCTTTACATATTTCGGTCTGGAGTTCTTTAATTTCTTCTGCTCCTTTGAATACACCAGCATCGATTACACCAATTTGTATAAATACAAAATTCTTGTACATTCCACCGAATAATT
>DUGT01000159.1:928-5538 GCA_013331275.1 Methanosarcina sp.
CGGTCTTATCTTGCATGTTAGCCTTATCAGGCATATCATTCTTGATCAGATTCATACTTTCAGGAGAATTGATCGCCTTTGCATTCAGTTCTTTAATAAGCTCTGAGGTATTGTCATAATGGCGTCTTATGAGGATAACAACTCCAGCAAAGGCTCCGATAATAAGCAATGTTACCCATCCGCCTTCGCCGAACTTTACTGCTATTACTGACATCAATATCAAAACCGTCATAAGCAGCCCGGTACCATTGATAATTAATTTTTTCTTCCAGTCTTTAACCTTTGTCTTAACTTTCCACCAATGTCGGACCATTCCTGCCTGAGATAGAATAAATGTTATGAAAACTGCTATGCTATAAAGCACTATTAAGAGTTTGACCGATCCCTGGGTAAGAAAGACCATAATTAAGGCTGAGATGCCCATTATTAATATTCCGTTTTGTGTTACAAGTCTATCACTCAACGTTGCGAACCTGGTAGGAACCCATCTATCCAGCGCCATATTTGCAAGAACCCTTGGGCCGTCCAAAAAACCTGTCTGTGCAGCTACAAACAGGAGTCCTGCTTCGGATACGAGAGTTGCTATTACGAAATAGTGACCTAAAGGTCCCCAGGAACTCGTAATATTCTCAAAAAGAATGGCATTCAGAGTTTTCCCGGATTCCGGAGAAACATGGTAAAATATATAAGTAAGCATTAGCCCTGCTGCCATGAACGCCAGCGAAATCGCCATGAGATGCATGGTTCTCTTTGCAGTTTTTACCCTGGGTTCTCTCATCACTGGAACTGCATTGCTTACGGCTTCAATTCCTGTATATGTTCCTGCACCCATGCTGTATGAATGAAGAATTATAAAAAGCAGTGCTGATATGCCGGCACTGGATACTATATTATGGACATTGGTTGCAGTATTGCTCATTACTGTTGGCACATTTGCTGCATGGAAATAAAGAGCATATAGTATTAGGATAACATGGGCGATTATGAACAGTGCGAATATGGGTATTAAAAATAAAACTGATTCTTTAATTCCTCTTAAATTCAATAATATAATTGTCATAATTACAAAAAATGCAAACCCTAATTTGAACACCTGCCAGCTTGCTGGTAGGAAGCTTAGCATGGCGTCTACACCACTTGATATAGAAATAGCAATGTAAGTACATAATCTATAAGAGTGCACAGCCGGAAAGCATTCCAAGAGATGGAGATAGCAACTTGCTGGCAACCAGATATCCACCACCAGTCGGGAATAATTCAATTATCTGTGAATAGCTAGTACTTATTACAAAAATGGTTAATATAATACTCAGTGCTACAAATATGGCAAGGTAGATATTATCTCCCAATACCAGGTATGCTTCTTCTGGACCATATGATGCAGAAGACATTGCATCCGATCCAAGACCGACCCATGCGAAGAGCGCTATTAAAGAAACTTTATGAAAAATATCAGTATCAAAAGGGTTACGTGACTCTCCAATAATTAAAGTTTTTAAAGACTTTATTCTTACGATCATATATTCACGAAAACAGGGACCTATAGTTACCACTGCTAGATTGAGCTCGTTATTAGGTATTGTCATTGTAAAATACACATTTTAAATACCTGAACCTTAAACTATTCCTCTGTAGAAAGAGCATTCCTTAATATGTTATTTAAGTTCTTTTTCCCAAAGAATACTTAAGCAAGCAGGTTAATTTATTTGGAATCAAGCTTTTTTTCGAGGGAACCTCATGAAAGCAATTGTGATAGGAGCAGGCGAGGTTGGATATCATATTGCAAAGTTTCTTTCCGCCACACAGGATGTAATTGTTGTAGAAAAAGATGAGGAAGTCGCACGAAGGGCAGATGAACTCGATGTTCAGGTTCTTGAGGGAAATGGCGCAAACGCTGATATTCTCGCCAGTATCGTTCACGATGCGGATATTTTAGTGGCTGTCACAGGAATTGATGAAGTCAACATTGTTGCCTGTATGACTGCAAAGCTGATCATAAGATCCCATCCAGGATGGAAAGAAACAAAGACAATTGCAAGAGTTAGCAATCCTGATTATATCGATGTACCTGTAACCTCAAGGTCTCAGGTTGGAGTCGATATAATGATCTGCCCTGAACTTGCGCTCGCCTCGGAGGTTGCCGAGGTCCTTTCAAGCCCTTCGGCTATAGACACTGAACTATTTGCGGGAGGAAAAGTTCAGATGATGGAGTTTGCCATCCGTCCCGATAGCAAGCTTGTAGGAAAGCAGATTCAGGATCTCAAGCTTGATGATTGCTGCATTGTAAGTGCAATCTTTAGGAAGCAGGAAATCGTTATTCCTCATGGAAACGACGTTATTAACGCAAATGACCATATGGTGGTTGTAGGCAAGCCCAGAGCTCTGGAAGAACTTAGTCGTGTCTTTGGAAATGTAGAGCCACACAGAAATCGAATTCTCCTTATAGGCTGTGGCATTGTAGGATTCTACCTTGCCAAACTGATAGACAAAGACGAGAGTGCCGACCTTAAGATTATTGAGTATAAGAAGAGCCGTTGCATAGAAGTGGCCGAAACGCTGGCAAATGCCCTTATTTTAAACGGGGATGGCACTGACGTTAATCTGCTGAGGGAAGAAAACATCGAAGATATGGACGTCGTGCTTGCAGTTACGGACAATGATGAAAAAAATCTTCTATGCTCGCTTCTAGCAAAGCAAATGGGAGCAAAGAAGGTGATTGCAAGAGCTGATCGCCCTGATTATGTGCCTCTTTTTGAAATGATCGGAATTGATATGGCAGTAAGTCCAAGGGAGGCAACCGTAAACGAAGTCCTTAAGCTTACAATGGGAACAGGTATCGAAAAGCTTACCATGCTGGAAGGCGAAAAGGCAGAAATTATAGAGTACACGACCTCACGATACTCAAAAATCATAGGAAAATCCCTTGAAAAGGTCAAGTTCCCTAAGGATGCGATCATTACTACAGTAGTTCATAACGATGAGATTATCATACCTAGAGGAGATTCTGTAATTCGAGAAGGAGATAGAGTAATAGTCTTTGCTCTTTCTTCCTCAGTTTCGGCAGTGGAGAAATTTTTTAAGTAAAAGATATATACAAAAAATTCAAAAGGGTCTATTAGTTTTAAAATCGAGGCCCTCCAATGAATTTTAGAGTTATTTTATATGCACTTGGTGGTTTGCTCCGACTCCTGGGACTTTTCATGCTAATCCCTCTTGGAGTTGCATACTATTATGGAGAAAGTTTAACTCCTTTTCTGATTTCGATTTTTGTAACTATCTTTACAGGTCTTCTCCTGCTTTATTATAAAACCAACGAAGAATGGATGCGTAAAGAAGGCTTTGCAATAGTTGCCCTGGGCTGGCTTGCAGCTGCATTTTTCGGGTCAATTCCTTTCATGCTGGACGGGATTTCTCCCTTAAACGCTGTCTTTGAATCCATGTCCGGATTTACAACTACAGGTTCAACAATTCTTACTGATATCGAAAGCCATCCTAAAAGTATCCTTTTCTGGAGGGGCTTAATTATGTGGCTCGGGGGCATGGGCATTATCGTGCTTTTCGTTGCAATTCTACCCAAACTAGGGGTTGCGGGGCGCCAGATTTTCCGGGCAGAATCACCTGGGCCTACCGAGGATAAGCTAAAGCCAAGAATAAGGGAAACTGCGAGAATTCTCTGGATGGTTTATTTTGCAATTTCCTTCCTGCAGGTTGCCGCCCTCCTGCTTGCAGGAGTCTCACTCTATGACGCGCTTAATCATATGTTTGCCACAATGGGTTGCGGGGGCTTCTCAAATTATTCACTTAGTGTTGGAGCTTTTCATAGTTCTCTTGTCGAATATATAATAACGTTTTTCACATTCGTTGCCGGTGCAAACTTTGCCCTTTATTATCGAGCAATGTATGTAGATAAGGGCCTCCTGTTTAAAGATGAAGAGTTTCGATTTTATACTGCCCTGATCCTTGCAGCAACTGGGATTCTTACTTTCCTGCTCTGGCGAGACCAAGGCACAAACTTACTTAATTCTTTCAGATTTGCAATTTTTCAGGTAGTTACAATCATGACAAGTACCGGGTTCGCGACAACAGATTTCAATCTCTGGTCCGAGTCTGCGAAAATGATATTGATTATAGTTATGTTTATAGGAGCCTGCGCCGGTTCTACAGGTGGAGGCATCAAGGTTGTGCGAATTCTTATTCTCCTTAAACACAGTCGAGTAGAATTGTTCAAAGCCCTTCATCCCAAAGCCGTTAAGGGCGTCAAATTTAATAGTAAGAAAGTACCCGATGAAATTGTCAACTCGATTGTCTCATTTGTTGTCATATATTTACTTGTTTTTCTCTCAAGCTCCCTTATTCTCTCGGTGTTAGGTATGGACATCATAACTTCAATTACTGCGTCCATAGCTACTCTTGGTAATATAGGGCCAGGTCTGAATGTCGTAGGTCCAATGGGCAGTTTTGATCCTATTCCTGCTCTTGGGAAACTAGTCCTGATTGCAAATATGTGGATTGGTAGGCTTGAAGTCTATACTGTAATTTTGCTCTTTACGCCTGAGTTCTGGAGAAAGTAACCACCTGGTTCTACCTCCCGAGTTCCGTCACCCGAGTCC
>DUGT01000159.1:5871-6429 GCA_013331275.1 Methanosarcina sp.
GGAAGGATGGTGTCCTTTTCGCTTCGCTCAAGAGGGGCTGAAATGCAAATTAAGGTTATAGTTCACAGCAATTTATTTTTATGGAAAGAGGAATTGCCAGGGAAAAGGTTGGATAACCTCTGATATGGAAATTTCCTTTAAGACAGAATAAAAAAGTCTAATAAATGACAGGTGCCTGGATTTCCAGGCGTTACATCTTATTTTACGTTACATTTTGCTTTTTACAACTTCTTTTGCGGCATCTTTGAAAAGTACTCGAAGGTCCCAGAGAAGTTTTTTGTCGGCTTTAAAGAGAGCCTGTAACAGGTCAAGAAGGCTCATTCTCTCAAATTTCATGTCTTCTAGAGAATGGGCAAGCGAATTCAGGTCTTCGTCGCTTAGATTGATAAAGCAATTCTTTACGATAAGGCTCATGTCAATGTCGTGTCCCAGGGTTGCTCTCCATGGCTTCTCATAAATTTCTTCGAGTTTTTCGAAGGAAACATCTCCTTCAGATATAGCTGTATATGCAGCTTCTCCTGCTATCTTTCCAGCATCCATTGCATTAAGAATTCCACC
>DUGT01000159.1:6628-16327 GCA_013331275.1 Methanosarcina sp.
TGGCATCGGGAAATTTCTTTTCAAGAAATCTGTCGAGATAATCTACAGGCCTTGGCTTGAATTTTCCAGCCTTACTCCCGAGAACTCCGATTCCTACATTGGCTTTTCCACCGCCTTTCGGAAAGACCCATATATAGCCACCTGGTGCAATTTCATTACCTACGTAGAATTCACAGTGGTGCTGGTCTATGTTCGCTCCAGCTATCAGGTATTGAGCACACGTTTCTATATCTATTGGCTTTAAGGAAGTGTCGATACCTGCCCATCTGCCTACCTTTGATTCGACCCCGTCAGCGCCTATTACTATCTTGGCCCGCACATCATATTCTTTTCCCAGATGCATGAGCCTGGCTCCCTTGACAAAACCGTCTTCAATGATAAGGCCAGTTGCTCTGGTTTTTACTCTAACTTCCGCTCCGGCTTCGGCAGCCTGTTCAGCAAGAGCCCGGTCAAACACTTTTCTCTCAAGGACGTAACCTACTTCTCCACCAGAGATTTCTTCTGCCATCTCTATCTTTGTACCGTCCGGCGCGTAGATATGAGAAGCATTAAGGTCAGCGCAAATCCATCTTTTGTCAATTTCCACGTATTTTTTAAGATATGCTTTATTCACACCTTCGGCACAGCGTACAGGGTCACCTATCTCCTGGCGTTTCTCGATTAGGAGTACGTCCAGCCCTTTTTCGGCTGCGGTTCTGGCGGCAATGGAACCTGCAGGACCGGCACCTATCACTAAAACATCATACGTGTCCTTCATTTCATTACCTCAATTGCTCCTACAGGGCAGATGCGATCGCATATCCCGCATGTAATGCACGTATTTTCGTCTACTTCGACCCAGGTCTCTACAAGTTCGAGTGCTCCCTTAGGGCAGACTCCCACACAGGCACCACAGTATCCACACTTATATCTATTTATCTTAATGCTCACCAGCTCACCTGTACCTTTTAAACTTAATTTATAATGCTTAACCAGTAGATATCCTCTTTCTTGCAAATAGTGTGATATGGACCGAAAAGCATGACAGTATAAATGCCACATTATTTCTACTGATTACTTCAATAGAGTCCTGAAAGTTCTACTTTAATCACTTTATTTTTAAACTTTTATTTTTTCGGTCAATGAATCTTTTTTCGATTTTCTGAGGTCTAGTTTTCATCTCCAAATTCTTCCTCAGAAAGATCAGATTCAAATTAAGATTTACCCATTTTGTATGGTTACTCTTCCGAATAGTTTTCACAATTAATGTATTTGTCCAGTTAAAGTTATTGGCTCTATTGGACCAGTGTATTCGGTATAAAAATTTCTTTCAGTTAATTTTTTCTCTAATATAAATATTTTGTATTACACCTCTCTAAATTATATTTTTTCATTTTAATAATTATTGTCATGCTTTCCTTTGTAGGAGAAATCAAGCTGCTTCTCTTTCCTGAACTTCCAGGTGTTTCTTCTCAAACTTCATATTCTTCCTATATTGTTTTGAATACCTTGCTTCTACTCCTTCCCTGTGAAAATTGTTATAAGTGCAGAAGGGAATTATCCTGCCATCAGGGGTAGCATAGTGGATTCCGCAGTGTTCAACCCTTTCCAGATCCAGGTTGTAGAGATCTTGAAAGTGCATAGCTCCGAGGAAAAGTGACTTTCGATGGAACTGAGCAGCATGTTCTCTTGTACCGTTTTTAAGAAAATTAGTTATCAGGGAGACTATCTTAAGATCCTTTGGGCTTCTGGCTTCATCGATGTAGCGCGGAATATGATAGAGAACTTTTGCAAGTTTCGTTACGTTAGAGCCTTGCCCTTCAAATTCTGGAGTAACGCTCTCAAGGAACTCAAGGAACCCATCCACGTCCACAAACTCAGTTATCGGAATTAGCCTTCCCTCGTTCTCAAAGATATAAGTGGCAGCTCCACAGAGAGGGTGAATTGTAAACTCGGGGAGCGGAACTTTTCGCACCGCACTCACGAATCGGATGATGGGAACTGCCGCAGATGCAGGATACCAGGCTGAACTGGGAATTTCTCCTTCGGTTTGTTCTTCCAGGAGTGATACTAGATCGGGAATTGTTATTCTCTGTTCTTTTCGTAGGGCCTGATCAATGCGGCCTGCGAACGCTACTGGCTGGAAGTTTACACCTCTCACTACGTCCTCATTTCTAGCTGCAAAGCGGACAATATCTCCAACCTGGTAATCATTAACACCTTTTATCAGGGTGGGCACGAGCACAACACTATTCAGGCCGGTCTGCCTGCAGTTTTCAAGAGCTTTTTGTTTTACAGGAAGGGCATTAAATCCTCGGTTCTCCATGTATGGTTCCTCTGAGACTCCGTCAAAGGACAGATATACAGTATGGAGCCCTGCGGTCTTTAAAGCTTCGCAGTATTCCTGGCTTTTTGCGAGCCTGACACCATTAGTTGCAATCTGGATCTGTGAAAACCCAAGTTCTTGAGCTGTTTCGATAATTTCCGGAAGGTCTTCCCGGACCGTAGGCTCTCCTCCAGCAAATTGGACGGCATAGCAGGGAACAGGTTCTTGATTTCGGAGAGTTAGCATCATTTCTCTTATCTGTTCAAAGTCTGGTTCGTATATAAAGCCACTTGCTTTGGCATTAGCAAAGCACACCGGACAATTGAGATTACAACGATTGGTAACGTCGATGTTTGCAAGCAAAGTCCCGGTTTTGTGCCTGGAGCAAATTCCGCAGTCCCAGGGACAGCCACCGGAAGAAATAGTCTCATTATTGGTTGAAACTCCACTACCGACGTAAGAATTGCGCCTGAACCTGTCGTATAGTTTGCTGTCCGACCAGTAGACATCCGTGAAGGTCCCGTGTTCTGGGCAAGTTTTTTTCAGCATTATTTTGCCGTTTTCTTCAAATATAGTGGAATCAAGAACTTTTTTGCATTCTGGACAAACAGACTTTATATATTTCATTAATACACTCCCCCAAATTTAGTACGGAGATAATTTGCTTTTTTTGAAAAGGTCTTACTTCTAAGGTAACCTTTCACTATTCAATCCCATCAATACTTTTATATTTACTTTTTTATTATATTTTCTGCCAGAAGATCAATAAGAATATCCATTATATCCTGAAAATCCTCATCCTCAATTTCATTCCTTAAGTGGATAAGGGAAAGAACCGCATATGTGGTTTCAGCAAGAATCCTGGCATCTTTGTCTATCAGAAGACCTGCGGCTGCCCACTCTTCAAAAAAAGGTAGAATCATTTTTACATTTTCTCTATGAATATTTTTAATTTTTTCCTCTGAAGATCGGGAAATCGTCAGCTCAAGGTGCTCTTTTTCAATGTAAACTTTTCTCCAGACAGGGTGGTTATTCGCAATATTCAGTACATAATGCAGATAAGCCTTTATCGCTTTATCAGGTTCCTTCCTGTATTTCAGGAAGGAATTTTCTAATAAGTTGTCCTTTAAGGCTTCTCGCTCTTCTGTATATATCTGTAGAAAAAGATCTTCTTTGCTGTTAAAAAAAGAGTAAAAAGAACTTTTTGCAATTCCAAGGTCTCTGGTAAGGTCTTCAATGCTTGTTTTCTTTATTCCGTATCTAGCAAAGCATTCTTTTCCTCTATCTATAATTTTGTTTCTTATGATCTCTCTTTCTTCAGATGTAAAAGATCTCACAGGCTCGCCTCTTCTGAAAATAGCCCATCCAGATTTTTGCTGATTCTGTATATCTTTACTTCACTATTTAAGATATACAATATTAATCTCTATGAATCATTGGGTTTTTTATTCATAGCTAATAAGCACGTTACTTATATAAAGTTACTGATTGATTAGTCAATCTTGAATTTACAGACAAACATATACGATTCTAGTCAGGAAGACTGTTCCTAAATAGGAACCAGTCTGACTCTTCCCCTGCTCATCTCAAGCCTGAATTTTTTGCTGATATATTCTTTCGCAGCTCCGCTTCCGTGTATAAGCAGTTCGACCAGATCTTCAGGCTCATCAATATCAGTACCCGCAAAAAAAGAATCGTAGACCTCAACACTCTGTCCTGTTTTTTCTGCAATCGAGCAGTGCGTCAGAAAACTCGAACCATAATACCTGACCTTGTAGTCGGAAGGTTTTTTGATAAACAGTGTATTTGTACCCCCACCTTTTCCCGGGACAATACAAACATCTTCTTTTGTTGAAGCAATCCCTTTTACATGGTCTGGAGATAGAAGAGGAAGGTCAGCCATAACAATCATAACCGGCTCTTCAGCTTGCTCAAGATACCTGTTAAGAGCTTCATTAAGGTCGTTTTTATCCAGAAGCACGTTGGCTTTCGTCATATTCTCAAGCCCGTACATAGAAGGACTGAGAATATCTATTGTTCCTATTCCGGCTTCCATAAGGGTGTCTATCACCTGATTCAACATGAGTTCTACAAACTCTTCTCTCTCTTCCCGAGTCAGGACAGGGGATAATCTGGATTTCGCACTGGCTTTTTTATAAGGGATTACGGCTTTCATCTGGACTCCTGAAAATCTAAGTTAGAAAATAAGTATAAATGAATATTACTTAATTCACTGAAATTTATATAATTAATTAAAACTCCTTCGGCCGATATAAACTCTTTTTTCTTCTGGTTCCGGCTTGCGGGCACTTTCCACGTCTCTGGGTTATTTTAGATCGTTAACTACACTGAGAAAGGTACACAGGAAATAAGCAACTTTATAAAACTCGCCCTCTCAGCCAAAGTTCGGTTTCTATTTTATAAATTAGTCCGCTTGAGCGAACGAGTGAGCGAAACGGACAACGCTCCCGAGTCTAAACTCGGGAGCTACAACGCTACCTGAACCGAATTCACTCCGTCCTCAAACCCAAACGTTAATCGGGATTTTCGCTCAAGCCTTTTTTTAAAAGGCTTGCGGGCAAGCAGTTTATTTAACAGTCTTGTGACTCGGAAGTTTACTCTCTGCTACCTATCTTTGTCTTTCCTAAACCGGGAAGGGAGCCCATCCTGCCAGGAAAATCCCGCTCCACTTTCCGGTATAGGGTGTCCCTCTGCATAGGTGTCCTTCCTGCCCCTTTTATCATCCATTCAAACTCGGCAGGCGATACATATTCCCCATTACTGCCCCCTGAAGCTGTAGAGATCTGGTCTTCCATAAGTGTGCCTCCAAGGTCGTTTGCTCCGCACTGCAAAGCTACCTGAGCGAGTTTCTTCCCTAACTTTACCCATGTAGCCTGAATATTTTTAACATAAGTATGCAAAATTACTCGGGAAATAGCTATGAGCTGAAGGTCTTCAAGCCCTGTGGTCGAGAATTTTCCGGATGCAAGCATCTTTTCCCCTATAGGGTTATTGTAAGGCAAAAAGGCCATAGGGATAAGTTCGGTAAACCCGCCTGTCTCTTTCTGGATTTCACGGATAATAAATACATGGTCCAGGCGCTCTTCAAGGGTTTCGACATGTCCGTACATGATAGTGGAATTGGTGGAAATTCCTGCTTTATGTGCTGCAGTTACGGTATCAATCCACTGCTGGGTGTTGATTTTCCCAGGACAGATAATCTTTCTTACCCTGTCGGAAAGAATCTCGGCCGAAGTCCCGGTAAGGGAGTCAAGCCCACTTTTTTTAAGTCTGCTCAGGGCTTCTTCAACCGACATGCCTGAGGTTCCTGCTGCGTAATTTACTTCCATAGGGGACAGGGCATGAATACACATGTCAGGGAATTCGCCTTTTACTGATTCTATTATCTCAAGATAAAACTCTATGTCAGCTTCCGGAACGTATCCACCCTGGATGCATACCTCCACAGCTCCGGCTTTTTTCGCTTCTCCTACTTTTTCCAGTATTTCTTCAACATTCAGGATAAAGCCTTTCTCTGTCCTGTAAGCACAGAACCCGCAGTTTCCAACACATTTGTTTGTGATATAGATATTTCTGTTCACCACATAGCTGACTGTATCGCCTACCGTACTGGCACGCAGATCATTGGCGAGTTCAAAAAGCTCAAAAGGGTTTCCTTCAAGCAGGAGGAGGGCATCCTCTTTAGTACATTTTCCCTTATATGCTCTTTCAATTACGTCTTCTGGAGTTGTCGGTTTTTTCGCGTACATCCGATCATCCTTTTTAAAATTCCATAATTTCCCTGACTGTTGTTTAATATCCAGCTTATTCTGAGACTCCGCATCCGGTAGTTCTTCCAGGGTTCCTGGAAGCCAGTTTACGTACCCCTTTGTAAAGGGTTGTTCTCTCTTTAGGGACCCTGCCGGCTCCGTAGATCATCCATTCCAGTTCTTCAACGGAAATACTTTCTCCGTTAGGGGCTCCTGCCAATCTGGAAATGCTCTCTTCCATAAGTGTGCCTCCTAGGTCGTTTGCACCGCAACTGAGAGCAAACTGGGAAAGTTTCTTCCCCAGTTTTACCCAGCTTGCCTGAATATTATCTACATGCCCGTGAAGAAGGATACGTGAGATAGCATAGATTTTCAAATCTTCAAGGCCCGGAGTAGCGTACCTTCCCTCTCGAATCATTTTCTCTCCAACAGGATTATTATAAGGCATAAAAGGCAAAGGCACAAACTCGGTAATTCCTCCAGTCTCTTTCTGAATCTCCCTGATAGTCAGGATGTGTTCTATTCTTTCTTCAGGAGTTTCGACATGCCCGTACATCATGGTTGCAGTCGTAGGAATTCCTGCAGTATGTGCCTGTGTAACCACTTTAATCCATTCCTCTGTACTGAGTTTTGAAGGGCAGATAATTTCCCTAACACGATCAGAGAGGATTTCGGCTGCAGTTCCTGGCATTGTATCAAGCCCGCTTCGTTTCAGTTTTAAAAGGGCTTCACTCACTTTCATACCACTGATACGAGAAGCATGGTAAACCTCCATCGGGGAGAAAGCGTGAATATGCATTTCAGGAAACTCGGCTTTTATGGCTTCTGTAATTCCCTGATAAAAGTCCAGGCCCACATCCGGTAGAAGCCCTCCCTGAATACATACTTCGGTAGCTTTTGCTCTCTCAGCTTCTCTAACCTTTTCAATAATTTCTTCTATGCTGAGGACTTTACCATTGTTCGTTCTGAAGGCGCAAAACCCGCAGGTTCCCACACATCTGCTAGTAAAGTTAATATTCCTGTTCACGACGTAAGTAACCGTATCTCCTGTCGTAAGGGAACGAAGTTCGTCCGCAAATCTGAAGAGTTCGAAAGGAGGTGTTTCCAGAAGCAGGAGCCCATCTTCCTTTGTGCTCCTTCCCTTGCATGCGCGTTCCATAAGATCTTCGGGAATCTCAGTATTCATTTTTAAATTCCTCCTCATGCCCTCTTTCAGGGCTTTTTCCTGTAACCGTCAGTATCCGAGAGTCGTTCTATAAGTTCGCCTATCCGGTCCGAGTACCACATTTTTTTTACATACCCAGGGTAAATTGGCAGACGTTCTCTGAGCAAAATAGGATTCAGTTTCCTCTGTAAGTCCTTTACATCAGGCCATTCTGCTTCAGGGTTAATCCAGTCAATTGTCAATGGTGATATGCCTCCCAGGTCAGTCACTCCTTTTGCGATAAGGGCTTTAGGGTCTACAAGGTTTGGGGCAACCTGTACTGCTATATCAGAAGGAAGGATCTGTCTGGCCAGGCATATGGTATCAGTCATTTCTTCTATTGAGGGTGCAGGAAAGTTTTCCATAAGTGTTCCGGGCTTTGGTGCAAAGTTCTGGATAATAACTTCCTGGATGTGTCCGTATTCTTTATGGAGACTGGCAATAGCCTCAAGGGATTCGATTCTGTCTTTTCTTTCCTCTCCGATTCCTACAAGGAGGCCTGTAGTATAGGGAATCTGGAGTTTTCCTGCCTCCCGAATAGTATTAAGCCTGAGTTCAGGAAGTTTTCCCGGACAGTCCTTATGGGCTTCCAGGGTTGTCGTGCTCTCAAGCATAAGCCCCATGCTTGCGTTCAAGGGTTTTAAAGCCTTCAGCTCCGAGCGCGTCATAATCCCTGCATTCGTATGAGGAAGGATTCCAGCATCGATTGCAGTTTCACAGAGAAATAGAAGATATTCAAGCGTGGAAGAATAACCAAGTTCTTTAAGCCACTTCCTGTACTCCGAAACCTCCTCTGCGTACTCACCGAATGTAAAAAGGGCTTCGGTACACCCTGCCTTTACACCTTTTTCAAGTACAGGAAGAATTTCTTCGGGCTTCATCAGTCTGGCACCTGGTTGTCCGGGCTCCCGCCGAAAACCGCAGTAACCACAGCGGTTCCTGCAAATATTGGTAACAGGAACGAAAACGTTTTTTGAATAGGTCACAAAGTTGGGATTTTTTGGTGGAATGATACAACACCTGATGAGTTTGTTTTCTAAAAATTCAGCCTAGGATTTTCTTCATGGTTGCAGCTACACCGAGAGCTACACCTTCAACTTCAATGCCGCCTTTTCCTTTGGCTCCGTCCCCTACAACGTAAAGTCCGGGAATAGGAGTCTCGTTACCAGGGTCCGTACCTGATGCTGCCCTGTTTACCGGCCAGTTGTCATGGTATGACTGGGTAAGAAGGACTTCATATTTTTTATTGGGAAAGATATCTTTAAGGTCCTGAAGCCCCAGTTCAATCTCAGCTTCGAGATTCTTCACGTTCTCAGGGGCTACGTACTGATGGGACATTGTAAGGTGCTTGCCGGGGGGAGCGAGTCCAGGATCGACTTGCGTAACCTCGTTAATCCCATTTACCCTTTTTGCATATGGGGTCAGAAGGACACCCGAATGCCCTACAAGCGGCTCGTCTGCAGCAAGACAAATCTTTATGCCGGCAGAAGGTTTCAGGGTTTCGAGTATTTTCAGGTATCCTGAGTCTTTTTCTCCTGACAGGACATCCTCGCAAAGGCACACGGTTGCAGCATGTCCCAAATTGCTGATGATCAGGTCTGCTTTATAAGCTTCCTCACCAACAAGTACGCCTACGGCTTTTCCGTTTTCCACAAGAATTTTTGAAACCTCGGTCTCGGTATGGATCTTTCCATCGTGTGCAGCAATCACACTTTCCAGAGCATCGATTACTCCTTTGCATCCGCCGATAGGAACACCCGGGCCGCCGAATCTGTACATGTTTTCGATTATTTCGAAAATTTCTTCCACAGAAACTTTGTCACTTTTCAGGCTCAATGACCAGCCGCAGAAAGCATCGGCAAATTTCACAAGCCACTCATCCTTAAACTGGGACCTGATCCATGCCTGCAAACTGCTTCCTGTCGGACGGTTTTTTCGCGTACTTACTATAAGAAGGGCGATTTTCAATCGGTCCTTATGCGAGAGAAGTGTGGAAAAGTCGGTAAACGAAATGTCTTTGAAGCCTTTCTCATAATCCTGGCTGCCTTTTTTCAGGGGTACACGCACAGTTGTAATATCCGATCTCACGATCTTTACATCGGCACCGACTTCTTTAAGAAAATGGGCGAGAGGACCTGCAGGTCCATGGGGCAGGATATGGAAAGCTCCGCTCGAAAGCTGGAATCCTTTGTAACTGAGATTTGTAAACCTTCCTCCTGTGATAGGAAGCCTTTCAAAAACATCTACCTGGTATCCTGCCTTTGAAAGCCTGGCCGCACTTAAGAGTCCTCCAAGTCCCGCACCAATTACAATCGCTTTCATACCAGCACCTCTATGGCCTTAACAGGGCAGTAGAGAACGCAGATGCCGCAGTCTATACAGGCGTCAGTAGCTCTTGCCTTTCCTTTTACCTCTATTGC
>DUGT01000159.1:16545-16753 GCA_013331275.1 Methanosarcina sp.
CTTATTATAATGTATTGGTACAGTGTGTTCTCAGGATCATACTTTATATTGCCAAACTGATGATTTTACTGTTGATTCATTCAAATCTCGCTAAATATACAGATTGACTTCTATTCAAGATTTTGCAGCAAGATAACCGAGTTTTATTAATCTTTTAGTATTTTTATTTTCGGCGGGGAAGAAAAAATTTTTAGAATAAAAATTTTCA
>DUGT01000159.1:16887-17168 GCA_013331275.1 Methanosarcina sp.
AATTTTTAGAATAAAAATTTTCAAGATTGTTAATTATTATATATGAATATTTTATTCAATCTAGAATAATTAAAGTCTATATATACTTATTGTGCTTATATGGAGCTCACTTATATATATTATAAATAATATTATTTATGTTTGGGGAACTGGAAAGGAATAACATATACACAATTTATATGACTCCGTAAACAGAATATGATTTTATTCCAATTTTCAAACACGTTCATATTCTACAGACAGATTTTATTTATTTAAACTTAATATTTATATAATATTAA
>DUGT01000159.1:17336-17519 GCA_013331275.1 Methanosarcina sp.
TTATATAATATTAATTATCTAGCAAATAACGATAAGTAACTTCTCATTCATTTGCAGAGATTAGTATGGGGCGCTGTAATTTAATCAATTTTAACTAATCATTTAATCTCAATCAATTGGACCTGTGCTGCCTGGAGCGGGAACTATCCTGAACTTCTGGCAATTTATGGTACCATTCAGGAT
>DUGT01000159.1:17866-18116 GCA_013331275.1 Methanosarcina sp.
CAGACAATCTATAATCCATTGAGAGTAAAGAAACCTAAACTTTCAAGGTCAGGAAGAAAATGCTGCCTGTGTTCAGGGATCTTTTTACTGAAATTAAAGATCTCTGTGGACTCAAGCATTTATAAAAGGACCTGTGTCTGGACCGAAAACAATTCCATAAACACGGTTGTTCGGACGCGGTTTTGTGTACCAAAATCCAAAATTCATGTCATTTAATGCTGCAATTGAGGTTGCTGCACTTTAATAGGTG
>DUGT01000118.1:0-3202 GCA_013331275.1 Methanosarcina sp.
TAAAAAAATCTCTTTTAAAGTTCATTTGATGATCTGATTAAAATGATCAAATCTAGCTTTAAAGTCCATTTGATGATCTGATTAAAATGAATAAATCTAGCTTTTAAACTTTTACTAACTCATTTTAAACTTATTTAACCCATTTTAAACTTATTTAACTCATTTTAAACTTATTTAACTCATTTCCAGACTTACTTAACTACTTTTAGACTTACTTAGTTTGTTTCCAGACTTACTTAACTCATTTTTAGATTACTTAATATTATTCAAGACTCACTAATATCATTTTAAAATTTACTTACATCATCTTAGAACTGGTTTAATTCTTTTCCGACACACAACAAATTTCTTATAGAAGACTATATTACTCAAGACATATTACAATAAATAAGAAACTTATCTGTGGTTAAGATGTGATAATATGGAGAGTTTATCTACAGGGATCAAAGGGCTGGATACGCTAATGGACGGAGGCTTCCCTAAAGGAAAAAGCATTCTGGTTACGGGTCCTCCAGGCTCCGGAAAAACAGTTCTTGGAATTCATTTCCTGCACAAAAGCTGCAAGGAAGGCAAGAAGTGCATACTGATTCTTACAAGGGAACTTACGGAAGATATCTTCAGCCAGTCCCGAAGCCTTAACCTTGACCTCAAGCCTTTTGTGGAGAGAGGACAGCTCAGTATCAAGAATATTTTTGAAGACAAAATGAACAAAATCAAAAGCGTTTCCAAGTTCGGGAAAGGTCTCTGTGCTGTGGATACGGATATAATCGAATATATCAGTTCCTTATCCTCGAAAGTTGATGTCATGGTTATCGACAATATAGGGGTAATAGCCATAAATCATGACATAAGAGACTTTGCCGATGAGTTCAATTCTATAAACATTATACTTCTAAAAAACGGGTGCACAAGTCTTTTTATTATGGATGAGGACTCCTATAACCTCACCCACAGGCTTACTGGCTACATGGTTTTCGGGCTAATCCGACTTACTTCACAGGAGAACTTCAACTCAGGAAAGACAAAGAAATACCTTTACATTGAGAAAATGCGGGATAAGGCTGTTCCGGTCCAGTATTCTCTATTTGATATTACCCCGGAAGGAATAAGAATTATTACAGGTATGAACGACTTACTGGAGGCGTAAATTTCCTGCTTTCGGGTTATCATCACGTCCTTAACCTGAAGCTTACGGAAAAAAACGGATTTCAAGCTTAGTGAAAATAGAATTTTATCCTGCTTTTATGAGGAATTCACAGCAATCATTCTTATTTCCTATGGTCTTTAACGCCTCTACCCTGAAGTCAGAGTCCACTTTCAAAGTTATATTCGAGAATATTTTACGTGTCAAAGTGCATAAAATAGGATTTTTACGTGCTTCTTCTCCTTTCCAGGGACATTTTGTTCCCCTGACTATCCACGAACTTTCTCTTTTACCCTTTTCAGAGGAAAAGCTTCCGCCCAGCTGGTTCATAGTCTCGGCACAGATTTTGCCTGCATAAGCGAAATCCAGTTCCCTGTTTTCCAGGTGATATGTTTCAAGCAGCGTTTTTTCGACCGTACTTGTCATCTGGTTAATTAGGACCTTTTTCTCCTCATCGGAAACAACCCTGAGCAGAGTTGGAATGATTGCGGTAAGGATACTTTGTACCCTGTTTTTTATCTCAAGGCTGTTGCGGTCAGCTACCAGCCGGTCATGCATGCACTTTACCCTGAGTAAGGACTTCACTCGAGTCTTGAGCTCAATCCTGTTTATTGGTTTCATAAGGAAATCATCAGCTCCGGCTTCAATTCCCTTTATCCGGTCTTCAATATCGGAAAGAGCAGTGAACATTAAAACAGGGATGAACTGAGTTTCAGGGTTGTTTTTGACAATTTTGCAGACCTCGTAGCCGCTCATTTCAGGCATCATGACATCCAGCAAGATCATGTCGAGATTTTCTTCCTTTAGTTTCTTGATAGCTTCCTTTCCACTACTGGCAGTAATAACATTATAAGGTTCGGCTGAAAGGTAAGCTTCTATGAGCTCTATGTTCTCAAGCACATCATCGACGATCAGGACTTTAGGTTTGCTTTTTTCCTCTTCCAAGACCTCATCCCCCAGACTCACGAATTACAATTCCTTCCGATGTGATTTCAAAAATAGACATTTCAGGAGAAATAGGGGTACTGCGCATCTTGGGTATGCTCAGATAACGTTCCATTTTTCCAAGATATGAGTTTTCCCTTACCAGCAGGTGGATAGACCCATATACCGAGTACTCAGCAAGTTGATAAGTCATGTTGTGTGCGGACTCGTCCATTATTAAAAGAGTAGTACAACCTTTTTTTCTTACCAGGTAGTTCAATGCATCAAACTGGTCTCTAAGCCTTCTTATGGAAGTCCTGAGCACAAAGGCACCTATATTATCTATAACAAGGCACTCCGTTCCTTCACGTATTAACTCTACAAGACTCGGAATTTCAAGGTTCAGGCTTTCAGGCTTAAACCCGTATCTGGTCTGTCCTATTATTTCAGAACGGCTTTCGAAGATATTTTGTATAATAAGCTGTCCGCTCTCATAGTATATTGTGAGGTCGCGCCCTAGCAGGCTTGCCTGGTAGATAATATCTTCAGGAGTTTCCTCAGTTGCGATAATCATACATTTCCTGCCTTCAAGACAGTTTTTATAAATAAAATGGATTCCGATGATTGTTTTCCCGCTTCCTGCTATACCGGTTATAAGGGTTACTTTATTTGCAGGATAACCTCCACTCAACTTCCTGTCCAGTTCCTCTATGCCTGTTGAAACTCTCTCCATTTTTGTAGATCCCCACTCTTTCTGTACTTTACCCTTATAGCTTCCCCGAGTATGAATTAATGTTATATTATTAACTTGAAGGCTTAAACAGTCTCTAAATGACCCTAGATTTGGAAACTGTTTATAATTAAAGAATCGTTTATTATTTTTCATTAGTTTTACAATAATTTCATGAAATTTTTCTGACTATTTTGATTAAGATTGTACTGCTAATTCTGTCCACTTCCTATATATTTTTATTTATTCATACTTCCAGCTACCTCCTGACCTGTTTTTTTAGACCTGTATTCCCTGCTGTCTTAATTTTGAGAGAAAAGTTTAATATAGATAGCTTCTATCAATAGTGCTGCATCAAGGGCTCGTAGGGTAGCCAGGATATCCTAATGGGCTTCGAAGTAAGA
>DUGT01000118.1:3389-3516 GCA_013331275.1 Methanosarcina sp.
TCGCGGCGGGCCCGTTTATTTTTACCTGCCTTTTCTATTCTGTGGAATTGGTATATTTTTTCCAGAATATCTCTTTTAGACTACATCTTTAGGTAGAAGTATAAAGGATATTTCGTACTGGACTTAA
>DUGT01000140.1:0-1180 GCA_013331275.1 Methanosarcina sp.
GAAAAAACTCCTGACTCCATTATTAATGAACAGTAATTGCTGCATTCATGATGCAGGAAATTATAGTTATGCGCTCATAGTATTTAAAGATACCTATTTCCCTTCAAAAGAAGAAGAAACCTTGACCAGATGACTATGAGAAAAACCGCCCAGCACAATAAATTCATGCTGAAACAGGAAACACATATACATCAGTTTTAGTATATAAAACTTTTTGTTTAGGGACACTTGAAAAAAACAAACAATGAAAATTTGTTTTGTAAAATCCCTGATTTTCACCCTCAAACTACAAATTCAAGAGCGACTCACGCTTGTTTTGCGCGTGGAACATACAACGGAATATCTAATATATATACCTGTCGCCCGATTGAACGTTTAGAAAAAAATAATAATGAAGAGAGAGTAGAAGAAATCAAAAAAGCGTAGCATTAAAATAATAGCAGAAAGTTGAAAGCTGCAAGACGAATAACCTTAAAACTCGAAAAAACGATATATAAGGGATTTAAGAGTATAAAAATAAAAAATATAACTATAATATAAACTATAATAATGAGGTATCAAACTGGCAGACTTAAAGAAACCTACATCCAAAGCCAAGCCTGCAACGGAAGAAACTGTTACAAGAGTACGCACACCACGCAGGGAAAATAACGAGATCCTGGCAACTGTTGAGAGTCTCCTGGGTGCGAACCGCCTGAGACTCCGTTGCATGGATGGGGTCGTTCGTATGGGAAGAATTCCGGGTTCAATGAAGAAAAAAACCTGGATAAGAGAGGGAGATGTCGTTATTGTCGTACCCTGGGAGTTCCAGAACGAAAAGGCAGATGTAATCTGGAAGTATACAAGGCCGCAGGTAGACTGGCTTGAGAGAAAAGGATACCTGAAAGGATAACATGGTAATGGATCAGGAAAAGAAAATAAGGCGCATTGATAGCGCTAAAGATAAATCTCGGGCCAGGGAGAAGGATTCCGAGCGGCTAAAAGTAGAAGAAAATGTGTTCGATGTACCCACCCTTAAAATTCTTTATACTCTCTCTAATAAGGGCGTAATAAAAGCAATGGGTGGAGCTATCAGTACTGGAAAAGAAGCAAATGTATTCTATGCCGAAGGCCCGGATAAAGAGCTGGCTATAAAAATATACAGGATTGCAAGCAGCACCTTCAAAGCTATGGACGCCTA
>DUGT01000140.1:1340-2485 GCA_013331275.1 Methanosarcina sp.
ATTTTTGCATGGACACGCAAGGAACTTCAGAACCTGAAACGTGCAAAAGATGCAGGAGTCAGAGTTCCGGAACCCATACTTGCCGAGAAGAATATCCTTATCATGGAATTTATGGGAGAAAAAGAGGCACCTTACCCCCTCCTCAAAAACACGCATCTTGAAAACGAGGAAGCAAAGAGTATTTTTGATACCATCGTTGAATACATGCGCCTCCTATATAAAAAAGCAAACCTTGTACATGCCGATCTGAGCGAGTATAATATCCTGATCGACCCGAACAACCTGACTCCCGTATTCATTGATATGGGGCAGTCCGTAACCCTGGAGCATCCAAATGCCCGAGAGTTCCTTTACAGAGACGTACAAAATGTGCTCAGGTTCTTCAGCCGCTATGGGATAAAGGACAAACCTGAAGAGCTATTTAAAAAAATACAGGTGAAATAATATGACTCAGTATGTCAAAATTCCCAAAGAAAGAGTCGGAGTAGTCATAGGCCCGAAGGGAGAAATAAAAAAGCTTATCGAGGAAAAAACCGCGTGCCAGCTTGAAATAGATAGCGAAAGTGGAAAGATAGATATTACCTGCGAAGAAGATCCACTAAAAGAGTTCAGAGTTCTCGAAACTATAAAAGCGATAGGAAGAGGTTTCAGTCCTGAGAAAGCTCTTGAACTTCTGGATGATGAGATGCTTATGCTTGATATTATCGACCTTTCCGACGTTGCTACAACTCCAAAAGAACTTCAGCGGATAAAGGGTCGGATAATAGGAAGAAACGGAAGAACGAGAGAACTTGCAGAGACCCTGATAAATGTTAAGATATCAATATATGGAAAAACCGTGTCCATACTTGGACACCCTGAACAAAATATTATAATTAGGACAGCTATAAGGATGCTGCTCGACGGAGCTACTCACGGGGCAGTATACAAGTTCCTGGAAAAAAAGCATCAGGAGCTTTTGCAGTCCCAGCTTGATTCAGTTGATTTTTATTGATATAAATATATAAAATTTGTAGGGCCTTACAATATTACATAAGTATTTCAAGGCCCCTATAATAATATTATTTCAACTTTCACTATTCTGACTTTCACTATTCTGACTTTCACTATTCTGACTTTCATTATTCCGATTTTCACTATTCCGA
>DUGT01000140.1:2612-4803 GCA_013331275.1 Methanosarcina sp.
TTTCACTATTCCGACTTTCGCTGTTCTGACTTTTGTTATTCCAGTTTTTTAGAAAGTTGGATTTTAGCTTTTTCATATTTGTCAAATGTTCTCAGTTAAAAATTCTCAGTAAAAAATTCTCGGTTAAAAATTCTCAGTTAAAGTTTTTATTTAAAACTCCTTCTAGAATTTTTCATGTAAAATATATCACCTTAAGCTTCCCACCGTAATCTCAAAACTGTTTTCTTAGTCCTGAGTTTCGCTATCTTCTTCAAGAACTTCTTCTTCCTCGGATCTTTTTCCTCTACCCTCTAAGAAGTTCCCTCTTCCGGGTTTCGCATTAATTGATTCTTCAATCCAGATTACTTCACCTCTTGAGAGAGTATACTCGGGAAAAACACCTTCCATGCCTTCAAAAGGAGTCCAGCCCGCTTTACTGTGCAGGAACTCGGCTTTTATAGGGCGGAGCTCTCGAGGGTTTACAATAATCAGGTCTGCATCAAAACCTACCTCAAGCCTGCCTTTGGATTTGCGATCCAGCCCAAAAGCTTTTGCCGGGTTCCAGCTTGTAAGCATGATCATCCGTGAAAGCGGCAGGATATTTTTTCTTACTGCAGCAAGCATAAGAGGCATGAGAGTCTCGACTCCGGGCACCCCTGAAGGAGCAACTCTTATATCGACATCTTTTTCAGACTCCAGATGCGGAGCATGATCCGAAGCTACCATGTCAATAGTTCCATCGTTAATCCCGTTTACAAGAGCTTTGATACTATGACTTCCACGAAGAGGAGGATTCATTTTTCCAAAAGATCGGAGTCTTTCCCAATCGCGTGTAGAAAGGAAAAGATGATGAGGAGTAACTTCACAGGTAAAAAGAGGTTCTTTATTTTCCTTTCTTTCAAGATATTTTTCCTTGCGTATAATACCCATAGCTTCAAGCGTACTCACGTGGCAGAGATGAGCTTTTACTTTCAATTTGGAAACAAGCTCCAGGGCTTTTTGAACAGCGACCGCCTCACATGCGTTAGGGCGTACTTTTGAATGATAATCACAAGAAACGTCTCCTTTTAACAGTCCTTCCAGCTCAAGGCGCATTTTCTCGTCTTCAGCATGGATGGTCGCAAGTGCATTGAGACGTTTAATTTCAGCAAGTGCTTCTTCAAAGGTTTCTTCATTAATATTTAGTTCGCCTGTAGACTCGGCCATGAAGATTTCCCCAAAAGCAGTAACACCCAGTTTCCAGAGTTCTTCTAACTTCTCAATATTGCCTGTTACCCCACCATTGATTCCAAAATCAACAATAGATTTCCCCCTGGCAAGTTTAAGCTTTTGTTCGAATGCTCGTCTATTTGTCGTAGGGGGCACGGTATTAGGCTGGTCGATGACAGTGGTAATTCCTCCTGCAGCGGCCGCACACGAACCAGTATACCAGTTTTCCTTTGAGGTCATGCCGGGCTCTCTGAAATGGACGTGTACATCAATCCCGGCAGGTAAAGTAAGAGCACCCCCTGCGTCTATTATCATATCCGAGCTTGAGACCCTGAGATCTTTTCCTATTTTAGTAACTTTGCCATCCTCAATAACGATTTCAGCAGGCTGAAGCGAATTATTATAATAAATTCTTGTATTTTTTATAAGAATATCAGGCATGGGCGTCTATATGCTTATAAACGTACTTAAAACCTCTACATCAGCGAGAACAGGAAGTGGTTAGTTAAAAAAAGAAATGAGAGAGAAAAGGGAAAAAGCCTTTTCAGTTCAGTTTGACTCTTTCAGCCGTAACAAGATAGACTACGCTTTCACATATGTTGCAGCAGTGATCTGCAATTCTTTCAAGGTAACGGATAAGGAAAAGTAAATTTGTAGCTCTTGAGATTATACTTGTATCTTTTGCCATCATTTCGATAAGTTCAACCCAGACTGCGTAAAAGAGTTTATCGACCTCTTCATCCCTTCTCGCTGCTGCTCTTGCAAGTTCGACATCCTGGATCTCAAAAGCCTTAAGGGAATTCTCAAGCATAAATGCGGCAGCATCTGCCATTTTTGTCGTATCTATAAGCGGTTTTACGTGTCCACCCTCCATTCTTCCCGGAATTTTGGCAATGTTTATTGATAATCCCACAATTCTTCTCAGGTCTGCCGTGATCTTCAGAGTAGATACTACAAGCCGAAGATCGCTTGCCATCGGCTGCTGAAGAGCAAGCAGATCAAA
>DUGT01000037.1:0-1787 GCA_013331275.1 Methanosarcina sp.
TACTAAAAAAAGTTGTCCTGAGATTATGTTAAAATCTTGAGAAAAAAGAACCTCATAGTTTTGAGAAAATAACAATTCTTAAGAAAATAACAATACTTAAGAAAATAAGAATCCTTAGAAAACAAGAACTCTTAAGAAAATAAGAATTTTTGAGACTTCAGAACTCTTGAGAAATAGGCTTTTTGCAGTACTTGCACTTTACTGTCGGACTTTACTTACCAAAGTCCCAAAGCCTGCCAGGATCTACTCATACCTGATCCTTACTTAAAACTGCTCTTTTTCATCAATTCCGGCTTCCAGATTCAGTGTTTTCAGGTAAAAGCGCATAATTTTCAGCCTTTCCTCAGCAATCTTTTTTGCAGCATCGGTATTCAACTTTTCAGGAATTGTAAAAGGTTTGTACTGCATATATTCGTTAAAGCCTTCAATAGGGTCTTCAATGTACACGGTTCTCTTTGAACTCCCTTTATCCATCCCTGTTGTATGCTTTAACATCCTGAGAGCTCCCATGGAAAGAACAGCCCTGAAGATCCCTACTGCTCCAAGGGCATCAAGCCTGTCAGCGTCCTGTAAAATTCGGGCTTCGAGAGTTTCCGGACTTTCCCCTGCGCTGAAACGGTGCACTCGGATACAACCAGTAACAGCTTCAATAACCTCTTTTCCGAGTCCTGATTTCGAAAGGAACTCTGATGCGATGTCGGCACTATATATGGCATGGTCTCCGCCTTCTTCATGCTCCTTAATAACGCCTACATCATGGAGGAGGGCTGCAAGCTGAAGTACGAACGGATCCCCCCCTTCTTCTTTCTGGATTCTCAGGCAAAGAGCTTCTACTCGATTTATATGAGACATATCGTGGGAACTGGGCTCGCCTTCAAGAAAGACAGCTACAAATTCCCTTGTTTTTTCTATCAGATCCATATTCAGTATCCTTAATTCAAAGGTAGCTATAAATTCCCTTATTTTTCTCCGACAACGTTAAGTACTTAAACTCAAAGGTAGCTACAAGTTACCTCATTTTTCTCAAAAAATATTCAGTACTCCAGTTCAACAGTCATAGTTTTAAGATATTCCTGAATTTCGGAAATGGCCTCGGAAAGAGCTCTTTTGTTATCATAAGTTGTAATTAATTTTACTAGTTCTTCTTTTCTCTCTTTTTTCAGTTCCACTCCCAGCTTGATCATATTTTCGAGTGCCCGGGTAAGATTGTCAACTATCGAGATTGTAGCCATCCTTGAAGTCCGTGAAAGAGGATTGAGATCAATGGTTATAACAGTCTTTCCCATTTCTACAAGTTTCTCACACCTGTCTCCGTCTTCCAGTGGGACAAGCACCACATCTGCGGAATAGATCCCCCGACTTTCTACCAGCCGCCTGGCGTGAGAAAGCTCAAGGCTTGCATCCGGGTTTTTCCCGAGCACCTCAGAAGCCCCGTTGGCTCTGAGTTGTTCTATTATAAGATGAACCCTTGTTTCGGTTCTGTGAAAGAGATTGACTTCAAGTTTTGCCCCTGTAACATCTGAAAGAGCAACGACTTTTTCAGGAGCCAGGGCTGCGACATTGCCGTTTACGGAGATCACAGGGTTCTTTGCCAGAAGCAGTGCAGCAACTGCTGCTCTTTCAGCGTACAGGGCAGACTTGGTGCTTCGTTCACCTATAAGGTAGTCAAAGCTTTCGCCTCTTCCCTGAGAAATTAGTCCCTGAATACTGGTAATTCCCATTTTTACCCCGGCTGCAACCCTTTCACGGGCTATCAGGGACTCATACCTCGGGTGGTCTTTGGGTAT